>JANTFT010000006.1 GCA_024763275.1 Anaerolineales bacterium
GTGACCTGGGAGGTGACCCAGAAGGGGCGGGGCCACTGGAAGGCGAATTTCAGATTGCTGTTCAGCCCGCCGCTGACCAGCAGCATGATCCCGATGCGGATGCCCAGGGCGGTGTCCAGGCACCAGAACAGGGCAGGCATGATCAGCAGATAAAACTCAGTATTGCCCAGCGAGGTAATGGTTTTGAAGATGCCAACCAGCCAATCTGGTGCATTCTGGAACCAGATGGATAGGGGCAGGAAGAGCTCGATCAGGACTTCCATATCGGATTTCTCCTTATCAAGGTGAAGGACAGAACCAGGGTGATTAACAGCACTGCTGTGCTGAAGATAGCGTCCGGGTTAACGGTATAGAGGGCTCCGGCCAGGGGCGGGGCCGCCACCAGGGCTAATCCCCCAATCGTTTCCGAAACGCCAAATGCCAGGCCTAAATTAGAGGGATTGACCAGTTTCTGGACCTGGGCAACCAGCAGGCTCCGGACCGCCCGAAATCCTCCCAGCAAGAAGTACCCAGTTATCAGGATCGGCAGCTGGGTAAATTTCCATACCAGGACAGCAAAAGTTCCTACAAAAGCTTGCCCCAGGATCAGGCCTACCCGGAAAGGAAGCAGGCCGAAGGCCAGGTTCAGGAGTACATTCCCGATATTGGTGACAGAACCCAGGACGCCGATGGTACTCAGGGGAATTCCCCGCTGGTTTTGCAGATAGTTAGGGGCGAGAGGTTGGGGGAGCAGGAGGACCAGGTATACCAGAAACAAATAGGGCAAAAAGGCTACAAAGCGGCGATTGCCCAGCAGATTCCCCGCAGGATTTGGGTGATGCTCTTCGATGGGCTGGGGGCTGATGAACAGGATGACCCCTGTGGAGGCGATAAATATGAAGAAGGAAAAGAAATAGATGGAGCGCAGACCGAAGTGACCGGCCAGGGTGCCGCCGATCAGCGGTCCGGCAATGCCTCCCAGGAAAAATCCTGCTGTAGTTGTGGTCATGGCTCGCTCCACTGTCAGTTTATGGCGGGCGGCAGTGGTATAGCTGTTCAGGGGAGCGATCACAAAAGCTGTCAGGGAGTACAGGATCATCCCACATGCAAAGACCATCAGCGACCTGGCGGCAGCCATAATTCCGCTGGCGATCACCCCCATCCCCCATGAGGCCCACATCAGCTGCCGGCGTCCAATCCGATCGGCCAGGATACCAGCAGGAATATGGACCACAGTCATAGCCAGGCCCATAGCTCCCAGTATGCCCCCGATAGCCAGCGGTGATGCTCCCAGCTCCTGCAGGTAGAGGGGCTGGAAGAAGTAAAAGGCGCTCTCGCCGATACCCCAGGTGGTCAGGCTGACCAGCACCAGCAGGAGATCCCTTTTCATTACCGGACTGCCAGGGTGTCCTGAATGAAATTGTGGACAGCTTCGAAGACCAGCTCTTTGTCCATGTCCCGGGTGAGCACATGGCCGCTGTGCTCGAAAATGATCTTCCTCTTGGAATTTGGCGGGGTGCCCAGCGCCTGGTGGATCTTCTCCAGGTTGTTAAGGGGAACGCCCAGATCCTGGCGGGCATGCATCAGCAGCGCCGGGATGGTGACCTGCGGGAGGGACTCGCGCATGACCTCCAGGAGCCTGGCCAGCTGAACCAGGGCTTTGGTGGGGTAGCTGGCATAGGAAAAATGTTTTTCTACAGCACCGGGATCCTGCCAGTCGGGTTTTCCTTTGGCGACGTAAGGGATCAGTTTGGCGTACAGAGGCAGAATTCTCAAGCGGGGATCGTCGATCTGGTAGGGCGCTGACATGCTCACCAATCCAGCGGCAGGCAGGAAGGAAGCATGATAGAGAGTGAGCGCTCCTCCCATAGACAGGCCGATCAGGAACACCCTCTTGGTGATGGGCCGCAGCAGGTGCCAGCCGTCCAGGATCGAGTTGGACCAGTCCTGCCAGGTAACCCGGTTCATATCCTCAATGCGGGTACCGTGGCCAGCCAGCCTGATCCCCAGCACACTGTAGCCTTTACCGGCCAAGTATTCGCCCAGCGGGCGCATTTCGGTGGGGGCGCCGGTAAAACCGTGGATCAACAAGCACCCGGTCTGGTTTCCGGGATAATAGAAGGGTTCAGCGTTTTTCACTAACATGCTCTGCTCCTGTGGTTTTGATGTGTAATTGCGTCCTAGGAAATCAGATCATAGAATCGTCCGGCAGCAGCTGGCCGAGTTCTCTGGACAGTTCGGTCAGGGAGCGGCAGCCGTCCTCAGTTATCAGCACATCATCCTCAATCCGCACACCTCCCCGACCGGGAAGGTAGATTCCCGGTTCGATCGTAAAGGTCATCCCAGGTTTGAGGATGGTCTGGTCAAATTCGCTGATGTAAGGTTCTTCATGAGCTTCCCCGCCCAGGCCGTGCCCGGTCCTGTGAGTGAAATAGTCGCCATAGCCGGCCTCGGAGATCACCTGGCGGACGGCCCGGTCCACCGCGCTGGCCGGTACCCCGGGTTTAGCGGCTTCCCTTCCGGCGGTGTTGGCCTCTGCCACAAACAGGGCGATCTTGTCCAGTTCTGGATGCAGATCCCCCAGGGCGAATACGCGGGTGATGTCCGAGCAGTACCGTTGATAGGCCGCGCCCCAATCGATCAGTACCAGGTCGCCTTCCTTGAGAACCCGTTCACCAGGAGAGGCATGGGGATTGGCGGAGTTCTCCCCGAAGGAAACGATTGGGAAGAAGGGCAGGGCGGGATCGGAACCCTGGGCTAGCAGACGGCCGACCAATCGGGCCGCGACTTCCTTTTCGGTCTGCCCCGGCTTGAGGGAGGACAGAATTCCTGTCAGGGCGCATTCTGCGATCCGGACAGCTTCGCCCATCTTTGCCAGCTCACTCCCGTCCTTGATCATCCTCATCTGGGAGATCAAATCCTGGGCGCTCTCGAATTCCAGATCAGGGGCTGCCGATTGCAAGTAGTTCAGCTCGAGCACGCGCAGGCGGCGCGGGATCAGGCCAAGCTTTCCACTGCTCAGACCGGCTTCCTGGAGAGCTGCCTGGAATATTCCAACCCAGGTTCCAGGATCCTCGTTGAAGAAGAACGGGCGGATCGGGTAAGGGAGATCGTCAACCTTGGCAGATTCCAATTCAGGAAGGATCAGCACCGACGGGCCATCGCCTGGCAGGATCAAAAGTACCGGCCGTTCCATCAGATGAAATTCCAATCCGCTGAAATAGGTCAGGTCCGGCCCCGGGTTCAAGGCCACAGCCTGCAGGCCAGCTTTGCCGAGCAGAGCCTGGATTCGTTGCTGACGTTTGAGGTGCTGGTTCTCCGACATGATCACTCCTTTAAAGCCTGCAATTCCCCACTGCAGGGAATTCCACCTTGGTCAGGTTGAGAGATATTTACCTTATGATAACGTATTTTGAAATCAGCCCCGGGTTGATTTCAGTCAGGCTGGGTCAGGAAGGATTCCGTTCTGAAATAAAAGTGAGGACAGCCCCCAGACTCAGGTTGGCGAACTCCCCCAGAAAAACTACCTGATTTGAAAAATATTATGGAGTGATGCGGTTTCCAATCTCTGTCCGCTGGGGACCTGCGCCAGGATGCGCAGATCTTGAGAGTTAGGATTACTTCCTTTCTTGATATATCCCCCGCAAGAGTGAAGATGCTTCAGCGCTGATTTTCCAGCGTTGAGAAAACCAGCTGTTGGCCGGACCCGGTTTTAAGTACCAATCTGGTCCCCTGGATCTGGTAGGTAGCCGAGGAGCCCAGAAAGCTCATGATCTCTCTCTCTTGCTCCATGACCCCCTCTGGGTTCAGGCAGGCCATCTCAGTCCAGCCCAGCCCCTCGATCTCGATCCTGCCCCCGCTGGCCTGATAGTCCGCAAAATAATGGTTACAGCTGGCAGAGCCGCTCACCTGGCCGTCCTCAAACACTGCGGTCATGGTTGAGCCCGGGAGGGGGGCCTTGCCCCCGTAGCTTTCCAGTACCCAGGCTGTGCCGTCCAGGTCTTTCCTGGACCGGGGCAGCAAGCTGCATCCGCTCAGGATCACGACTGCTGTGATGGCTATCAAAATCAAAATCAGTTTTTCCTTCATGTTATCCTCCTCTATGAACTGCTGAAAAATAGACGCCTGAAGATTATCAGAAGTTCCCTGTCATCCCGGCGATGCATGTTTCCTGCCTGAAAGGGATTCTAACATCAGGGCGATATCAATCTGGTTGGGGTATATAATTTATCAGTAGGTTTGGATGCAGGGAGGTCGTGATGCGCAAATTTATCTGGTGGAAGTGGGTCGGAGGGATAGGACTGGGAATCGCCCTGCTGCTGGGGGCGGTGTATCTGATCCTGCGAACCGAGCACCTGGAGCTGGACAGGGATGCCCGGCTGTCAGCGCCGGGGGATTTTGTCGATCTGTCTGGAGGAGCTGTTCACTACCAGCTGAGGGGACCATCCCAGGCCCCTCTGGTCGTGCTGGTCCATGGGTTCTCCGTGCCCCTGTATGTCTGGGAGCCCACGGCTTCTGCTCTGGAAGAAGCCGGATACCGAGTACTGAGCTATGACCTTTATGGACGGGGATATTCCGCCCGTCCGGTGGCTGAATATGACCTCGATCTGTTCGACACCCAGCTGGAAGAGCTGCTCGCGGCCCTGGACATCGAGGGGCCCTTTACCCTTGCCGGCCTGTCGCTGGGAGGCCCTGTTGCCACCCATTATGCCCGCACCCATCGCGACCAGATAAATGGAGTGATCCTGATCGCTCCCGAGGTCAGCCAGGTCCAGACCGGGGAGATCTTCCCGCTGAATCTGCCGCTGGTGGGCGAATACCTGATGTCCGCGGTGATGGAGCCCCTGGTTCTGCCCGGCCTGCAGACGGCTGATTTCCTCCACCCTGAAAGCTACCCGGATTGGGAAGCCCGCTACCGGGTCCAGCTCCAGTACCGGGGCACCGGCCGGGCCCTGCTGTCTACCATCCGCCATTTGACCGAATTGGATCCAGCAATAGAGTATCAGGGCCTGCGAGAAACTGGGCTTCCGGTGCTGCTGGTTTGGGGGAAAGAGGACCAGACCATCTCCGCCGGGGATATCGAAACCCTGCAGGATCTCCTGCCAGATCTGGAGCTGCTGGTGGTAGAAAACGCCGGCCATCTGCCCCATATTGAGAGGGCGGATCTCATCAATCCACGGATCATAGAGTTCCTTCAGGAAATTACCCGCTGACACCCGCCCTGCGGCTTGACATTGACCGGGGCGTCAACTACAATGTTGAGGCAAAAAGATGGGCCTGTAGCGCAGTTGGGAGCGCGCATCAATCGCACTGATGAGGTCGCGGGTTCGAATCCCGCCAGGTCCACTCGGTTGACTTAGCCGCCAGAAGCGAGTAAAATAAGCCCTTACAGACCTGGGCCCATGGCGCAGTTGGGAGCGCGTCTCAATGGCATTGAGAAGGTCGTGGGTTCGAATCCCACTGGGTCCACTGACAGGCACTTCCTCCGGGAAGTGCTCTATATTCAAAATCGGGAGTAGTAGGCTATCTGCCAGAGAGGTGAAATCAGCGGCTGAGAGTTTCACCAGGGGCGCCCGCAGAGCGCCTGAAGGCCGAACTCGTCCGGCACAGGAAACTGTGGATCTGTCCCGGAAACCAAGTAAGGGACAGCGGGTCCTCCCGATACAGAGGCCCCAAGAGGTGGTGCCTGGCATCACAAGCAGGGTGGTACCGCGGAGAAACCCTTCGTCCCTGGCCGGCGGAGGATTTTTATTTTAATGAGGTATGGCAATTATCTGAGAGCGGTTGATAGCAAGGGAGTGTGATTGATGACAAGGGAATACAATCCTGGCGAAATTGAGCCCAAATGGCAGAAAAAATGGGATGAGGATGGAATTTACAACGCAGACATCGATGAATCCCGGCAGAAGTTCTATGCTCTGACCATGCTACCCTATCCCTCGGGGGATCTACACATCGGTCACTGGTACGCCATGGCTCCCTCGGACGCTCGAGCCCGCTTCAAGCGCATGCAGGGTTACAATGTCATGTTCCCGATGGGATTTGACGCTTTTGGCCTGCCAGCTGAGAATGCTGCCATCTCTCGCGGGATCCATCCCAAGGAATGGACTTACGGGAATATCGAGCGCATGCGCCAGCAGCTGCGCAGCATGGGAACGATGATCGATTGGCGCCGGGAAGCGATCTCGGCTGACCCGGAGTATTACCGCTGGACCCAGTGGTTCTTCATCCAGCTCTATAAGCACGATCTGGCCTACCGCAAGCTCTCCCCGGTGGACTGGTGTCCCCAGTGCAATACCACCCTGGCCAGGGAGCAGGTCCACGGCGATGACCGCCACTGCGAGCGCTGCGGAACCCCGGTGATCAAGAAGGACCTGGAGCAGTGGTTCTTCAAAACCACCACTTATGCCGATGAGCTGATCAACTTCTCCCACATCGACTGGCCGGACCGGGTCCGCACCCTGCAGACCAACTGGGTGGGGCGCTCAGAAGGTGCCGACGTGTTCTTCAAGACCGAGGACGGCGCTGACCTGACTGTCTTCACCACCCGGCCTGACACGCTGTGGGGGGCAACCTTTATGGTGTTAGCTCCCGAACATCCTCTGGTGGAAACGGTCACTGTTCCTGAATATGTGGAAGCGGTTCGAGCTTATCAGGCAGAAGCGGCCGGTAAAACCGAGATCCAGCGGGCCGCGGCCGACAAGGAAAAGACCGGCGTGTTCACCGGCGGCTACGCAGTTAATCCGGTCAACGGCGCCCGGATCCCGATCTGGATCGCTGATTACGTGATGATGGGCTATGGGTATGGGGCCATTATGGCTGTGCCCGCCCACGACGAGCGCGACTTCGCCTTCGCCCGCCAGTATGGTTTGGAGATCATTCCTGTCATCCAGCCGGAAGGAGAGCAGCTTGACGGGGCGATCATGACAGAGGCTTATGTCGGTCCCGGGAAGATGATCAACAGCGACCAGTTCGACGGCACGGAAGTGACCGACGACAAAGGAAGGAAGAATCCTGGGCTGGCGAAGGTGATCGACTGGCTGGAAAAGGAAGGGCTGGGGAAGGAAGCGGTCAGCTACAAGCTGCGCGACTGGTTGATCTCACGCCAGCGCTACTGGGGTGCGCCCATTCCCATGGTCCGCTGCGACGACTGCGGCTGGAATCCGGTGCCGGATGAGGAGCTGCCGGTGCTGCTGCCGGACGATGTCGAGTGGCTTCCTACCGGGGAGAGCCCACTCAAGCTGCATCCTACCTGGAAGGACACCACCTGCCCGGTTTGCGGAAAGCCGGCTGTTCGGGAAACCGACACCATGGATACCTTCATGTGCTCCTCCTGGTATCACCTGCGCTACCTGAGCCCGGATTATGATCAGGGTCCCTTTGATCCGAAGGAATATGATTACTGGATGCCTGTGGACACTTACACAGGGGGCATCGAGCACGCCAATATGCATTTGATCTACACCCGCTTTTTCCACAAGGCCCTGCGCGATATGGGGATCACGGAAGGCCATGAACCAATGCTGCAGCTGCGCAACCAGGGCATGGTGCTGGGCGAGGATGGAGAGAAGATGTCCAAGAGCCGCGGCAACGTGGTTGCCCCGGATGACCTGGTCAGACAGTACGGGGCGGACACTGTGCGGGGCTACCTGATGTTCTTCGCCCGCTGGGACCTGGGCGGTCCCTGGAACAGCCAAGGCATAGCCGGAACCGAGCGCTGGTTGAAGAGGGTTTGGGCCCTGTTCACGGAAACGCCCGAGGAGGGGCAGGCTGGGGAAGAGGTTATCAAGGGTGCCAAGCAGGCTCTCCACGCTGCCCTGGACCGCATTACCCGCGATTATGAGCGCTTTGAGTTCAATACCATCATCTCCTCACTGATGGAGCTGCTCAACGATCTCTATGAGGCCCGCAGGAAGGGGGCCGGGAACCATCCCGATTGGCCTGGGATCCTGGAGACCTATACCCTGATGATGGCCCCAGCGGTGCCGCATATCGCTGAGGAGCTGTGGAGCGAGGTGCTGGGAAAGCCTTATTCCGTGCATGACCAGGCCTGGCCAGAGGTCGACCCCCAGATGCTGGTCAAGGAGCAAATCACCCTGATCGTGCAGGTCAACGGCAAGCTCCGCGACCGCATCACTGTGCCGGCCGGTATCAGTGAAGCGGAGGCAGAGAAAACCGCCCTGGCCAGCCCCGGCGCGGCCCCCTATCTGGAAGGGAAGGAGATCCGCAAGGTGGTCGTGGTCCCGGGCCGATTGGTGAACATTGTGGTCTAGGACGTAGGAACGAAAAACCATCCTTAAAACAGCCGCGGGGTTGAGCCCCACGGCTGTTTGCGTATAGGCAACAAGAGATCCTACGGGGGGTTTCCCCGGGCCCGTTTGGAAAGAAAGAATGGGGTATACTTAGAATGGTAGCACCCAATTGAAAATGCACTCTCAAGGAGTCAGAATATGGGGAATAAAAAGGAAATAGTGGTTGCTGAAAAAGCCCCCATGGCCATAGGTCCTTACTCAGCGGCTGTCAGGGCCGGTCAGTTCCTGTTCAGCGCTGGACAGCTGGGAATCGATCCGGCCAGCGGAGAGTTTGTCCCGGGTGGAATTGAGGATCAGACCCGCCAGGCCCTCCTGAATTTGCAAGCAGTCCTGGAAGCAGGGGGATCCTCTCTGGAAGGAGTGGTCAAAACCACCGTATTTCTGAACAATATGGATGATTTTGCGGCTATGAACGGGGTCTATGGTGAGTTCTTCACGGAAAACTACCCGGCCCGCTCCGCTGTCCAGGCGGCCAGACTGCCCAAAGGCGGCCTGGTGGAGATCGAAGCCGTAGCCCTGCTGGATTGATATTTCTGCCTGATTTCCCCTATGAGCGGCGAACTGATCCTCCTGGTAGATGACGAACCCAATATCATTGAACTGGCCCAGCTCTATCTGGAGCGGGAGGGATTCAAGATTATCGCGGCCAGCGATGGCAGAGCTGCCCTGGAGGCGGTTGAGCGGGAGCACCCCGCCCTGATGGTCCTGGACCTGATGCTGCCAGAAATCGACGGCCTGGAAGTCTGCCGGACTCTGCGGGGCAGGGGTGACCCGGTGGCTATATTGATGTTAACCGCCCGCGATGAGGACATCGACAAGATCCTCGGCCTGGAGCTGGGAGCCGACGATTATCTCACCAAACCCTTCAATCCCCGCGAGCTGGTCGCTCGGGTCAAAGCCGTTCTGCGCCGGGGAGGATCGGGAACGGCTCCCCAGGAGGGAGAGCCTATCAAGATCGCTGACCTAGAGGTCGATCCCCTGCGGCGGGAGGTTCGCGTGGGTGGAGAGCTGATCGAGACCCGCACCCAGGAATTTGACCTGCTCTACACCCTGGCCAGGCATCCCGGCATCGTGCTTTCCCGGGATCAGCTCCTGGACCAGGCCTGGGGCTATGACTACTACGGCAATACCCGGACGGTCGATGTACATATCGGACACCTGCGCCGGAAGTTGGCCGATTCCCGGGTGAGTATCGAGACAGTTACCAAGGTGGGATACAAATTGATCCCGTGAGTGTCCGGGATCTAGGATTATGTTCACTTCTCTGCGCGCCCGGCTGTGGCTGACTTATGCGCTGCTGATCATCCTGATCATCAGCATTCTAGGGGTGGGGATACTGGTCTATATCGTCCGCAATCCTCTGGTCGACCGCCAGGCGCTGGCCCGTCTGGATGCCGCCATGCAGCTGATCAGGCGCCAGCTCAATGATCGCTCCTTGATTCCCCGCGAACGACAGCTTCTCTTCCAGCGCCTCAGCGATTCCCTGGAGATCCGCGTGATCCTGTATGATGTTGACCGGGAGCCAGTATTGGACTCCCAGCCGGATTCCCCCCGGATCAGCTGGCCAGAAGCGGACTCCGAACCTGCCCTCAAAGGCCAGATCACTGACCAGGAGGGAAAATCCTGGCTGTACAGTTCCTGGCCGCTGGATAGCGGGGATGTCCTGGTGCTGGCCCTGCCGCGCCGGGGCGGCCTGCAGCTACTGAGCAGCCCTTTCCTGCGTGAAACCCTCCGGGAGGATTTTCTGCCCACTTTTCTGCGGGCAGGGCTGGTGGCTCTGGTGGTGGCATTGATCTTCGCGGCCTGGATGGGCAGCTGGATCGCCAGCCCCCTCCAGGAGATGGAAAAAGCTGTCCGCACCCTGCCTGAAGGGGAGTACCAGCAAATTCCCATCACCGGCCCCGATGAGGTCAGAGCACTGGCTGGAGCGTACAACGAAATGTTGGAGAAGGTGCGGGCTACCCAGCAATCCCAGCGTGATTTTGTCGCCAATGTATCCCACGAGCTGAAAACGCCCTTGACGTCCATCCAGGGCTTTTCTGGTGCCATCCTGGACGGTACGGTAGAAGGAGGTCCAGCTCTCCGCAGGGCAGCCGGGATCATCAAGACTGAAGCGGACCGCATGTACCGATTGGTGGTGGATCTTTTAGACCTGGCGCGTTTTGATGCCGGGACGGTCACGCTGGACAGGCAGGTAGTGGACCTGGAAGCCCTGCTCCGGCGGGTCGAAAGCCAGCTCATTCCCCAGGCAGCGGAAGCGCAGGTCAAGCTCAAAGTGAACATTGGATCCCTGCCCACCTGCGTGGGCGATGAGGACCGCCTTTCCCAGGTGTTCACCAATCTGGTCGACAATGCCCTCAACCATACCCCGCCTGGAGGTTTTGTGCAGCTGACAGCCAGGAGTGGGGGGGGAATGGCCCGGATTGAGGTAATCGACAGCGGAGAGGGTATCCCCGAGGAGCATCTGCCGCGCATCTTCGAGCGCTTTTACAAGGTGGATGGCTCCCGGAAAAAAGAAAGGACACCTGGTACCGGTCTGGGTTTGGCCATCGCCCGGCAGATCGTCGAGGCTCATGGTGGGGAGATCTCCGTGCGCAGCATTGTAGGAGAGGGTACAGCCTTTGAGGTGATCCTTCCAGTGGTCAGATCAGACGACCGCACTGTGGCGGTTGAGAGGAAGAGCTGACACCCATGAAAGTATCCCTGATCATCCCCTGCTATAACGAACAGGAAACCATCCAGGACCTGCTGGCTTCTATTTGCGAGCAGGATTATCCCCTGCAGGATCTGGAGGTGGTTATCTCAGACGGTATGTCCACAGACGCCACCCGGGAGAGGATCCGTGAGTTTGCTGAATCCATTCCGGAATTGAAGGTCAAGGTAATTGACAACCCGCAGCGTACCATTCCTGCCGGGCTGAACAAGGCCATTAAAGCCGCTACCGGGGAGATTCTGGTGAGAATGGATGCCCATTCCCTGCCTGATCCCGACTATATCAAGTTCAGCGTCCAGGATCTGCAGGAAGGGGTAGGTGATAACGTGGGTGGTGTGATCACTATTAAACCGGCCGATCCGGGCTGGATCGCGCGCTCGATCGCCTTAGCGGCCGGACATCCATTGGGTGTAGGAGATGCCAAGTACCGCACCGGGGCGCAGGCAGGAGAAGTCGACACAGTGGCTTTTGGGGCTTACCACTCCTCCCTGATAGACCGGATCGGGGATTATGATGAAAGCCTGCTGACCAACGAGGATTATGAGTTCAATGTCCGGGTCAGGAAATCAGGCGGGGTGGTCTGGCTGGATCCCAGGATCACTGCCACTTACTTTTCCCGGGCGACTCTGTGGGATCTGGCGGCACAGTACTGGCGCTACGGTTTTTGGAAGCTGCGCATGCTGCTGCGCTATCCGGAAACCATTCGCTGGCGCCAGATATCGGGTTTTTTCGTTCTCAGCTGGATAGGTTTGGGTCTCCTCAGCATCTGGTTCCCACTGGCGCGCTGGCTGCTGCTGGCAGAAGCGCTGGTTTACGGCTCAGCCTTATTGACTGCTGGCTTCAGGGCAGCTCTGGACAGAAAATCACCCGCGTTGATCCTGGGCCTGCCTTTAGCGATTGCCACCATGCATTTCTCCTGGGGCAGCGGCTTTTTGGTGAGCCTGATTTTCCATTCATTTGATAAAATATTCAGGAAATCAGCCAGGACCCGGTAAAGGGATCTTTTATGAGCGATTACTATGACCCCCAAAAAGAGCGCCGCTTCCGCTTCAGATTTGTAGAGCGGCAGGTGCTGTTGGTCATCGGCGATATCCTGGCTGAAGTCCTGGCTTTGGTGGCCGCCCTGGTGGTCTGGGGGAACCAGGCCCAGACCCAGGGCTTTACGTTCAAATTCATACTGGAGAGAGTCCCGGGCTGGTTCTATCTGCTGCCACTGGTGTGGTTCTTCCTGATCATCGAGCTTTATGATGTTCGCAAGGCTTCCAGCTGGAACCGCGTCCTGCAGGGTGTGGTGACCGCGGCCCTGATCGGTTCGGTCCTCTATCTGGGCATCTATTTCACATCTCCCCCGGAATCCCTGCCCCGCACCGGCGTGGCAGCCTTCATTTTGAGTTCGGCTGCATTTACCCTGCTCTGGCGCCTTTTTTACATTCGCGTGATGACTTCCGAACTGTTCCTGCCCCGGGTGCTGCTGGTTGGCGGCGGTGTTTCCGGCCGCCTGCTGCTGCAGGCTTTCAACAGGATCGAGCCCAAACCTTATTATGTGATCGGGATCATCGATGACGATCCTTCCAAACTGGGTCAGGAGATCGAAGGCTTCCGAGTGCTGGGCTCAGGGCCGGACCTGCTGGATGTGATAGAAAAGGAGAAGATCTCCGATATCATTGTTGCCATCACCGGTGTGATCAAGGGCGGCACTTTCCAGGCGCTGCTGGATGCCCAGGAGCTGGGTGTGGAGATCACCCGCATGCCGGTGGCTTACGAGGATCTCACCCAGACTGTTCCCATCCGCATCCTGGAAGCGGACTGGATCCTGCGCTCCTTTGTGGATGATACCGGGGTAAGCGGCCTGTACCACGTGGCTAAAAGGATCCTGGACCTGCTCGGGGGGCTGATAGGGGTGGCGATCTTCCTGGTTCTTTTACCACCAGTGGCACTGTTGATCTTCCTGGATGATGGCCTGCCGATCTTTTACCGCCAGGAACGCCTGGGCCAGAGCGCCCGACCCTACCGGATCATCAAGTTCCGCACCATGGTCAAAGATGCTGAGGTTGACGGCCAACCCCAGTGGGCCAAGTCTGGCGACCAGCGGGTCACCCGGATCGGCGGTTTCCTGCGCAAAACCCATCTGGATGAGTTTCCCCAGTTCATCAACGTTCTCAGGGGGGAAATGAGCCTGGTCGGGCCGCGCTCTGAGCGCCCCAGTCTGGTGAAAAAGCTCCAGAAAGAAGTGCCTTTTTACCGCGCCCGACTGCTGGTCAAACCTGGAGTCACCGGTTGGGCCCAGATCAACTATGGATACCCAGAAACGGTTGATGAAACCATCAATAAACTGGAATATGATCTCTATTACATCAAGAATCGCACCATTCTGCTGGACCTGCGCATCATCCTGGGAACTCCCGCAACCATCTTTGGGTTAAAAGGAAAATAAAAAACCGATGACTTCACTGATCACAGGAGGCGCTGGTTTTATCGGATCGCATCTGGTGGACGCTCTGCTGGCGCGGGGCGATGCTGTCCGGGTTCTGGATGATTTTTCTTCCGGAAAGCCGGAGAACCTGGCTTCTGTCCAGGATCGGATCCAATTATTTGAGGGAGATCTCCGCGACTCCTCCCTGCTTGAGGATGCGCTCCAGGGAGTGGAACTGGTATTCCATCAGGCAGCCTTTGTCTCTGTCCCGCAGTCTCTCCAGGACCCCGATGCCTGTCTGGATATCAACGTTGGAGGTACTCGCCAGCTCTTGGAGGCCAGCCGCCGGGCGGGCGTTCAAAGGATAGTGCTGGCTTCCAGTGCTGCTGTCTATGGAGAGAATCGAGCTGTCCCTTTAGTTGAGGACAGCTCTCCGGATCCGCTTTCCCCCTATGCGGCATCAAAGTACATCACAGAGATATTGGCAGCGCTTTACACCCACCAGCTGGGCCTGGAGGTGACAGCGCTGCGTTATTTTAACGTCTATGGCCCCCGCCAGAACCCCGACTCAGATTATGCGGCGGTGATTCCGATTTTTTTTCGGCGTCTGCTGGCGGATGAAAAGCCGATGATTTACGGAGACGGAGGGCAGAGCCGCGACTTTATCTATGTTTCCGATGTGGTGCGTGCCAACCTGCTGGCTGCTGAATCCAGCAGGGCAGCAGGTCGGGTGTTGAACATCTGCTCCGGCCAGGAGACCAGTTTGCTCGATCTGATCAATGTCCTCGGGTCTATCTTTGATCGGGAGATCCTGCCCGAGTTCCAGGATTCCAGGGCAGGGGACATCTACCGCTCACTGGGGGATCCTTCCCTGGCCAGGGAGCTGCTGGGATTCGAACCACAAGTCCCGCTGGCTGAAGGGCTGGAAAATACCACTGCCTGGATGAGAGGGTCTGACCATGGCTAGGCATCAAGGTTCCCAGACCGAACTTGAGAGGGATCTTTAATGGCTGTAGTGGACCGGTCCACCTGGCGGGAATTTCTCGCTGGATATCCCCAGGCCCATATCATGCAGACCCCTGCCTGGGGGGAACTGAAATCCAGCTTTGGCTGGAAGCCGGTCTGGATCATTCAGGGGTCCCTGGGGGTTCAGGTGCTTTTCCAGGATCTTCCCCTGAGCTACCGGGTGGCTTACATTCCCCGCGGTCCGGTGGCTCCACCTGGCTCCCCGGTGGACCAGCCTGACTGGACGGACTTCCAGGAGGAGCTGGACTGGGTCTGTCGGGAGAGGAAGGCAGTCTTCCTGAAAGTAGAACCGGACGGCTGGGAAGGAAACCTTCCCGTTTTTCCGGGCTATCAACCCAGCATACATAGCATTCAGCCTCCGCGGACCATCCTGGTCAGCCTGGAGGGTACCGAGGAACAGATCCTGGGGAGGATGAAATCCAAGACCCGCTATAATATCCGCCTGGCAGCTCGAAAAGGGGTTAGCGTCCGCCTCATCACTGATGTGGAGCCTTTCTACTCCCTGTTGGAGGGGACCGCTGAGCGGGCGGAGTTCGGCATCCACACCCGGGAATACTACCGGAGAGCTTATGAGCTGTTTCAGGCAGAGGGAGAATGTGCCCTTTTCCTGGCGGAATATGAGGGAGTTGGATTGGCCAGCATCATGGTCTTCACCCGTGGGGAGCGCAGCTGGTACTTCTACGGAGCATCCTCCCGCCTGCACCACGAGCTGATGGCTCCTTACCTGGTGCAGTGGGAAGCCCTGCGCTGGGTAAAAGGGCGCGGCTGTACCAGCTATGACCTCTGGGGTGTCCCGGACGAGGATCTGGAGACCCTGGAAGCGGGCTTCTCGCGGCGGAGCGATGGATTGTGGGGAGTCTACCGATTCAAGCGGGGATTTGGCGGCAGGCTGTTACGGAGTCCCGGTCCCTGGGATCGGGTTTACCGCCCCGGACTGTATGGACTCTATCTACTACGCAACCGCTTGGCTGGAGTGGGGGAATGAACTCAAATGGATCTTCCATGCCAAAGACCAGCTGGAACCAACTGATCTCCGGTCTCTCCGATCCTCATCTGCTGCAGACCTCCCAGTGGGCGACAGTTAAAAGCCGCTATGGCTGGATCCCGCATTATCTGGTCTGGGAAGGAAGTGCCGGCGATTGGAAGATGAGCGAGTCGGTTACGGGAGATTTCAAGCAGGTTCAGCCTGCTGCGGCCGGCTTGCTGCTCGAGCGGCAGGTTTTTCCCGGGCTCTCGGTTTTGTATATGCCGAAGGGACCGCTGCTGGCGGACCCTGGCGACCTGGCAGTGTGGGAGGTGGTCCTGGCAGACTTGGAGCATTTTGCCCGCCAGCGGGGCGCGCTGCAGCTGAAGATCGATCCTGACGTGGTCATCGGTTTGGGAGTGCCAGGAGAGGATGCTGCCCGCGAACTGCCCGGGGGGCTGGCTTTCCAGGAGAGGCTTGCCGAACGGAGCTGGATCTTTTCCCGGGAGCAGATCCAGTTCCGCAATACCGTCCTGGTGGACCTGCGGGATGATGAAGATGCCCTGCTGGCCAGGATGAAATCGAAAACCCGGTACAACATTCGCCTTTCTGGCAGAAAGGGGGTCCAGGTACGGAGGGGTTCCAAGGATGACCTGGGGACCCTTTACCGCATGTATGCCGAGACTTCCCTCCGGGGCGGATTCACCATCAGGGGAGAGGATTATTACCGTACCGTCTGGATGACTTTTTTTGATTCCCCGATTGGGGTGGGGGAAGGTCCCTTCGCTCAGCCGCTGGTTGCTGAATACCAGGGCCAGCCGGTTGCCGGAGCGGTGATCTTTGCCTTCGGGAAGCGAGCCTGGTACCTGCATGGTATGTCCCTCCCGGAGCACAGCGACAAGATGGCCACCTATCTGGTGCAGTGGGAGGCTATGCGCTGGGCCAGGGAGCGAGGCTGTACCAGCTATGATATGTGGGGAGCGCCGGACCAGTTCACGGAAGATGATTCCCTCTGGGGTGTGTACCGATTCAAGAGCGGGTTCGGCGGCCAGGTTTCCAGGACGATCGGCGCCTGGGATTTTCCCGCCAGGCCGATACGCTATACTCTCTACACACACTGGCTGCCCCGGCTGCTGGCCGGTATGCGCTGGTTTGGCAATTTCCGGACCCGCCGGCTCGCAAGTCGCTAAGCTGGCTCTGTGGCGGGCACCGATTTTATTAAAGGAGTGATCATGCTGCCCAGGGAAGAATTCGCTCATCTACCGACTCCGGTCGAAGGACTGCCCCATCTGAGCAAGCTGCTGGGAGGGCCCGAGCTGCTCATTAAGCGCGACGACCAGACCGGCCTGGCGTTTGGGGGCAACAAAACCAGGAAGCTGGAATATCTGCTGGGTGAGGCTAGAGCCAAAGGGGCTACCAGGCTGCTGACCACAGGAGCCGCCCAGTCCAACCACTGCCGGCAGACCGCTGCCGCTGCGGCCCGCAGCGGCCTGGACTGCACCCTGGTTCTGGTCGGCCCCCAACCATCCAGGCCCTCCGCTAATTATTTTCTGGACCAGCTGCTAGGAGCGGAGATCATCTGGACCGATCGGGAAACCAGGGACCTCACCCTGGAACAGGCCTGCCGGGAAGCTGAAGAGAACGGCGCGGTTCCCTATCTGATTCCCTACGGCGGTTCCAATGCGCTCGGAGCTTATGCCTATTTTAGCGCCTACCAGGAATTGCGGGACCAGATGGCAGGTGAGCTGCCTGACTGGATCGTGTTTGCCTCCTCTTCGGGCGGCACACAGACTGGCTTGTTTCTGGGAAGCGTCCTGCTGAGTGGCCCGCGGGTGCTGGGAATCAGCGTGGATGAGCCGGCAGCGATCCTGCAGGGGAAGATTGCCGGCATAACCAGGGATTTGAGCGCTCTTATCAAGCAGCCGGTTGAATTTGACGTGGATGACATCCTGGTCAATGACGCCTATACTGGAGAAGGCTATGGGATTATGAACGACCGCGATCGGGAAGCCATTCATCTGTTTGCAGAAACTGAGGGCGTTTTGCTCGACCCGGTTTATACAGGAAGAGCTGCTGGCGGGCTGCTGGATTTGATCCGCAGGGGGTTTTTCAATCGGGACCAAAGGGTGTTGTTCTGGCATACTGGAGGAACTCCCGGATTGTTTGCGGACCGCTACCTGGCGCATATTTAACCAATCTGCTACCGGCAGATCATCAGCGGCATTGTGAAAAGCCGGTCGATCATCAGCTGAGTCTTTGAAAAAACTGTTCAGACTCCCTGAAGGAATTCGGAGAAGAGCTGATTTTTGTAATATTTCTCCTGCTGATTTGTATGGTAAAATTCACCAGTTGATGCGAAAATTCACAACCATCTGCGAAGTAAGTTCTTGGACAAGGAGAACATATGCAAGCTTATTGGGTGTATATCGGTATTTTTCTGATTGTCGCTCTGGGATTCCCTACGATCGCCGTCACTCTCCCGGCCCTGATCTCCCCCCGGAAACCAAATCGGCGTAAACAAGAAGTTTATGAATGCGGCATAGAAACGAAAGGCAATGTCCGGGTTCAATTCAAGACTCAATATTATATCTACGCTCTGCTGTTCCTTGTGTTCGATATTGAAACGATCTTCCTTTTTCCCTGGGCGGTCTCCCTGGGAAAACTCCCTTTATTTGCGGTCATTGAAGGTGTGATCTTTATCGTTATATTGTTGGCGGGTCTGGTCTATGCCCTGCGCGAAGGCGCATTGGCCTGGTCGTAGATCCCGATTGAGGCAGGCAGGAGATATTCATGGCTGATTTGATTAATGTGATTGAAAACTGGCTGAACAAATTGCTGCTGGGTTGGGGGGCATCACCAGGTCTGACGCAGTTCATACTTCAGGCTCTGGGTAGCGTACTGGTGGTCCTGATCTGTTTTATGATCGTCATTGCCCTGATCTGGGTCGAGCGTAAGCTGGCAGGCAGGATCCAGGACCGCTTCGGACCCAATCGGGCTGGACCTTTTGGTATCTTCCAGTCCTTTGCTGATATCATCAAGATTTTCACCAAGGAATATATCACCCCCCAGGGAGCGGACAAAGTTACCTTTAATATTGCTCCTGTGCTGGCCATCGCTTCAGTGCTGGCGATCTGGGCTGTGTTCCCCTTCGCGAGCAATGTCATCGGCGCGGACGTCAACGTTGGCGTGCTGTATATTGTGGCGATTGGCTCTTTCGGCATCCTGGCCATCCTGATGGCCGGCTGGTCTTCCAACAACCGCTATGCCCTGCTTGGTGCTTCCCGGTCTGTCGCCATGCTGATTTCCTATGAGATCCCCATGGTGGTCTCACTGCTGATACCAGTGCTTTTAGCCCATTCCATGAAGCTTTCAGCCATCATCGACACCCAGCGTCCCTGGTGGTTCATCCTGGTCGTACCGACCGCGGCCCTGATCTTCCTGATCTCGTCCATGGCGGAAATTGGCAAAGCGCCCTTCGACCTGCTGGAAGCGGAATCAGAGCTGGTCGCTGGCTACCACACTGAGTACTCCGGGATGAAATTCGGCATGTTCTATGTGGCAGAATTCCTCCATCAGTTCACTGTGGGAGCGCTGATCACGATCTTCTTTCTGGGAGGCTGGACAGGCCCGATGGCTGCTCACTGGCCGATCCTGGGCGTGATCTATTTCTTCGGGAAAGCATTCCTGGTATACCTGGTGATTTCCTGGATCCGCCTTTCGCTGCCCCGGATCCGGATTGATGAGATGCTGAATTTGAACTGGAAGTTCCTCATTCCAGTTTCTTTTATTAACCTGATCGGGGTCGCAGTCGCAGACCGGATTTTGCTGGACCTGGAACCCCCCCGCTGGCTTTATGTAGCGGTCATGTTCGTCCTGAATATGCTGATTTTGCTGGTTGCTCTTTACCTTTCCGGGAAGAGCCAGCCCGCCCTTGAGGTGGAGGAGTTTCCCCACCGTCCGGTGGCGGTCAGTCCCCGGACGGAAAAGTCCAGTTCCTGATATTGAATCCCATTGGAGTAAGGGAGTCTTTAGATGAATTTTAGCATTTTGATCTTTCTTTTTGTTGCTGTGTTGACAACCTTCGCGGCTTTGGTGGTGGTGACAAACAAGAACCTGGTTAGCGCAGCTATGTGGCTGATAGTGGCCCTGTTCGGCGCTGCATTAACCTTTGTGCTGCTTGAAGCGACCTACATTGCTGTGGTCCAGGTAGTTGTCTATATTGGTGCCATTGCGGTCCTGATCGTTTTCACGATCATGCTGACCAGGCGCAGCGCTGAAAAAGAGCCGTCCGGAGCCACCAAACAGTGGCCTATTGCGGCCGTGCTGAGCTTAGCCCTGTTCTCGGGGTTGACTTATTTCTATCTGACTGTCCCGGGAACCGATCGTCTGGCGCCTGTTCTGGACAAAGAGCTGAATATGGTCAGCGCCCTGGGGCAGCTGCTGGTCTCGCCCTCAGGTTATGTGCTGCCGTTCGAACTGGCGTCAGTCCTGCTGCTAGCCGCATTGATCGGTTCCATTGTAGTGGCATGGAGAAAATGAATATGAAAAGGATAACTCTCCTCAGAGGTAAAGGGAGGCAGCTATGATCCCGCTTGCATGGTACTTGATTTTTGCAGCCGCGGTTTTTTCTATTGGCCTGTACGGGGTTCTGGCCAGGAAGAACATCGTTGCCATCCTGATGTCCATTGAACTGATGCTGACCGCTATCAACATCAACCTGATCGCTTTTTGGCGTTATTCACTGGACCAGGGACTGGCTGGCCAGGTATTTACGATTATTGTTTTTGCTGTTTCAGCATCCGAAGTTGCAGTGGGATTGGCATTGGTGATCTCCATCTACCGGCGGTTTAAAGAGATTTCCGCGGAGGATATCAACCTTCTGAAATGGTAATACCCACCGGATCTAGATAACGAGGAATTTCTATGGCGATTGATAACTTGGTTTGGTTGCTTCCACTCCCTCCCCTCCTAGCATTCTTTGTGATCGTTCTTTTCACCTACCGCAGGAAGGCCCTGAGCCACAGCCTGTCCGTTGGGGCAGCGCTTCTGTCCTGGCTGGGCAGCATGGTAGTCTTTTTCAGTTCTGTCAGGGCGGGGGCGGAAGGTTTGGGAGAGCATCCTTTTGGTTCAACGCTGAATTGGCTGCCAGTAGGTGAGGGATGGTTTCAGATTGGCGTATTGGTGGATCCCCTGACCGCTGTAGTGCTCTTTTTTGTGGCCTGGACAATCCTGATGATCACCCTCTACAGCGTTGGCTACCACAACTTTGGCCAGCCTGAAGGCGATCACGATCGTCCGGGTTTGCCGCCTGAAGGTGCAACAGTTGACGGTCATAGGGTGCCTTCGATTGAACCCCTTTACTCCCGCTTCTTTGGCTTTATCAGCCTGTTCGCTTTTGGCATGTACACCCTGGTCGTCTCCGACAACCTGCTGACACTTTTTGTAGGCTGGGAGATCATGGGATTGTGCTCCTACCTGCTGATAGGTTTCTGGTATGGAAAGCTTTCAGCCCGGGCAGCCATGATCAAAGCCTTCCTGGTCACCAGGATCGGCGATGTGTTCATGCTGCTGGGTATCGCCTATCTGTACTCGGCTACAGGTACGCTGAGCTTCCGGGGGATCTTCTTCAATCATGAAGTGCTCCAGCAGCTGGCTACCCAGCCCTCTAATTTCCTGGGGCTGTCATCGGCCGGGTTGATCGGCATCCTGCTCTTTATTGGAACGGTAGGCAAGTCAGCCCAATTCCCGCTTCACGTCTGGCTGCCGGACGCCATGGAAGGCCCGACACCGGTTTCAGCCATGATCCATGCCGCCACTATGGTCTCGGCGGGCGTATATATGGTCATCCGCATTTTCCCGCTCCTCAGTGCCGGGGCCGCCGAAGGAGGGATGACCTCACCGATGCTGGTTATGGCCATCATCGGCTCCTTCACAGCCCTATTCGCGGCGACCATCGCTGTCGCTCAGCGGGATGTCAAAAGGGTGCTGGCTTACTCAACTATTTCCCAGCTCGGCTATATGGTGGCCGCGGTAGGGGTAGGGGCCTATGTGGCAGCCACCTTCCACCTCATCACCCATGCCTTCTTTAAAGCGCTGCTGTTCCTGGGATCGGGATCGGTCATCCACGGCATGGAGCACGGGGTCTATCACACCGGGGATCATCTTGACCCGCAGGATATGTTCAACATGGGAGGGCTGCGCTCGAAAATGCCAGTTACCTTCTGGACCTTCCTGATCGGCGGGCTGGCTCTGTCCGGTTTCCCCCTGGTCACAGCCGGGTTCTGGTCCAAGGACGAGATTTTCGCTGATGCCTTTGGACACGGACATCTGGCCGTTTTCATCACCCTGGCTTTAGCGGCCCTGCTGACCGCTTTTTACACCATGCGCCAGATCAGCTTGACCTTCCTGGGAAAACCAAGGACCAAGGCGGCGGAACATGCCCACGAGACACCCTGGACGATGACCACCCCGCTGGTGGTGCTCGCGGTTTTCGCCATCGGTTTTGGGTGGCTGGGCATCCCGGAGCATTTCCCTGTGCTGGGCGGGATCATCCCCAACTGGCTGGGTGAATTTGTGCCCGCCAGCCTCCCCCATCGCCTGGCTGAGATCGAGTTCAGCTGGACTCCCCTGGTGACCTCTCTGGTCGTGGCGCTGGGAGGGCTGACGCTGGGCTGGTGGATATACCGTGATGTGCCAGAAGGGGCGGAGGACCCTATCCGCAAATGGTTGGGACCGGTCTATACCCTGCTGGAGAATAAATACTACTTTGACGAAATGTATGACAGGGTCTTTGTGAAGCCTGCCACCTGGCTGGCGGAAACTTTCACTTACAAGTGGATGGATCGAGTGGTCATCGATGGATTCCTCCATTCGGTTGCCAGGACGGCTCAGCTGGTAGGAACCTTCCTGCGCGACAAGATCGATCTCCCGATCATCAACGGCTTTGGCGATGCGGTGGGAGCGATCACTGCCAAGGCAGGCGAGAAGGTGCGGAGGATCCAGACCGGAAGGGTCCAGCAGTACATGCTGATCGCCCTGGTGGTCGCTATTGGAACCCTGTTTTATTTCATAGTGCAATAGCAATATTGCAGAAAATTTATACGGAGTGAATTTGATGGAATTAGTTACAAACAACCTCCTGACTTTGATACTATTCCTGCCAGCAGTGACAGCTCTTGTGCTGGCCCTCATCCCCGGAAAGAACGAAAAGCTGATCCGCTGGCTGGCCTTAGCAGGCAGCCTGGTACCTTTCGCCCTTTCAGTGGTGCTCTGGACCCAATTCAACGCTGCCGAGCCCGGATTCCAATTCCAGGTAAAGCTGGATTGGTACGAGGCCATCAACTCATCCTACCATCTGGGAATAGATGGGATATCCCTGACGATGGTGCTGCTGACGACCATCCTCACTCCGCTGGCAATCCTGACATCCTTCAACATCACTGATAAGGTCAAGGCCTACATGGTGCTGTTCATGCTTCTAGAAATGGGGATGCTGGGTGTGTTCCTGTCTCTGGATCTGCTGCTGTTCTTTGTTTTCTGGGAGTTTGGTCTGGTGCCCATGTATTTCCTGATCAATCAATGGGGCAGCGAGAAAGGGGAACGGACGCTCTGGAAGGGCGTTACAGTTAAAGCCAGGACCTATGCCTCGATGAAATTCATGCTCTATACCATGGCAGGGTCGCTGGGTCTGCTGCTGGCCATCCAGATGATAGGCGTTGCTGCGGGCACCTTTGACCTCCCGCAGCTGTTCTCGATCTGGAAGGGAGTAGAGGGCAGCTTCTTCGGTCTGGATATGGAGTCTGTGAAAACGATCGCCTTCTGGGCATTTGTGATTGCCTTCGCTCTTAAGGTCCCCGTCTGGCCATTCCACACCTGGCTGCCGGACGCTCATACTGAAGCTCCCACCGCAGGGTCGATGATCCTGGCGGGTGTGCTGCTGAAGCTGGGCGCGTACGGTTTCATCCGACTGGTGCTCCCGCTTTACCCTGAGCAGGCCAGTCAATACGCCGGCGTGTTGGCTTTTCTGGCAGTGGCGTCGATCGTGATCGGTGCCTTGAATTCCTTCGGTCAGGAGGACTTCAAGCGTCTGGTGGCTTATTCATCAATCAATCACATGGGTTTTGTGATCTTAGGTATAGCAGCAGCGGCCCGGGTAGGTGGGGGACCTGATGCCACCCTGGCTCTCAATGGAGCTGTCCTGCAGATGTTCAACCACGGGATCAGTGCCGCCGCGATGTTTTTCCTGGTTGGCGTGATCTACGGAAGGACCCATACCCGGGATATGAATCAGTATGGCGGATTGTTCCCGCTTGTGCCTGTTTATGGAGGGATACTGATCTTCAGTTCGATGGCAGCTCTGGGGCTGCCCGGCCTGAATGGATTTGTGTCTGAGTTTCTGGTGGTCCGGGGAGCCTGGCCGGTGTTCTCTGTTTACACTGCCGTGGGTATGATCGGCCTGTTCTTCACAGGCGTCTATGTCCTCAAGAGCCTCAAAAAGGTGCTCCATGGACCGCTGAATGAAAGCTGGCAGGGAAAATTAACGGACATCAATTTCCGGGAGATCGTGGTAGTTGCTCCCTTGATGGTCCTGATGCTCTGGATCGGCATCTGGCCGGCCTGGATCCTTAAAGTGATCAACTGGGCTGCGGGCTGGATGTTTTAGAGTTGGACTCATTGTATAGGCTGAGGTGACGAATGCAATTTCCAATTATCAGCGTTATCGTATTAACCCCTGTGGTAACGGGATTGATCCTCTTCCTTCTCCCGGGAGAAAGAAAGAACCTGATCCGGTATACCGCGCTGACAGCGGCAGTGATCGATCTGCTGCTGTCGTTCTGGGTGTATCTGTCCTATGACATAACTGCCGGCGGATACCAATTTCTAGAAAAATTCACCTGGCTGCCGCAGCTGGGCATTTCTTATTCTGTCGGCGTGGATGGAATGAACGCTCCCCTGGTTCTGCTGACAGGGGTGGTGATGTTCACCGGCGTGCTGATTTCCTGGGGAATCGATGATCGCCCCCGCGAATTCTTCGGCTTTTTGTTCATCCTGGCAACTGGTGTATTCGGGGTTTTCGTTTCCCTTGATGTGTTCATGCTGTTCTTCTTCTATGAGATCGCTGTCTTCCCGATGTATCTGCTGATCTCTATCTGGGGCTGGAAGAAAACCCGGGAATACGCCGCCATGAAGCTGACCCTCTACCTGTTCATCGGCTCGATGGTCTCGCTGGTCGGCGCTCTGGCCATGTACTTTGTTTCTGGAATGGGCAGCTTCGATATGTTCGTTCTCCAGGACGCCAATTTCTCGGTAGCTTTCCAGCGGGTCTGGTTCCCGTTTGTGTTCATGGGCTTTGCAGTTCTAGGCGGTATCTGGCCTTTCCATAACTGGAGCCCGGACGGCCATGTGGCTGCCCCGACAGCGGTATCCATGTTCCACGCTGGTGTGCTGATGAAGCTGGGCGCCTTTGCGGCCTTGCGGGTTGGGATCATGCTCCTGCCAGAAGGCGCAAAATTCTGGATGCCCTATGTCATTTTGCTGGCCCTGGTCAACGTGGTTTATGGAGCTTTCATCGCCATGCGCCAGAACGATTTTAAATACGTGATCGGTTTTTCATCGGTTTCCCATATGGGTCTGGTGATGATGGGCTTCGCAACATTGAACGCCGATGGTTTGACGGGAGCTGGTGTGCAGATGTTCTCCCACGGAATCATGACAGCACTCTTCTTTGCTGTGGTGGGAATGATCTATGACCGGGCTCATACCCGCCAGATCGATGAGCTGGGTGGATTCGCCAAGAAGATGCCCTTTGTCGCGGTAGCTTTCATTGTGGGTGGTTTGGTATCGATGGGTATGCCAGGATTTTCCGGGTTTGTGGCCGAATTCCCCATTTTTATGGGCGTCTGGCAAACCCAGCCCTGGATTGCTGTGGTGGCCTCCATCTCTATCGTGATCACCGCTTCCTACATCATTCGCATTGTTACCAGTGTCTTTTTCGGTAAAATGCCTGAATCCTATGCGGATCATATCGGGGATGTGGCCCTCAGGGATAAGATCGCTTTGGGCTTGCTGTCGGCGCTGCTGATTCTGATCGGCATCCTTCCTTATCCTACTCGCATGGTACCGTTGGTTACTTCGGGGGTTGAGAATATCCTCCGGCTGCTTGGAGGTGTGTAGTGTCTAATCTTATCGATCAAACTATGATTATTGCAATCCTGCCCGAAATCGGCCTTGTGGTGCTGATTGGCCTGGTCCTGCTCTTTGGTGGGATCTGGAAGGGAAAGAGACTCAAGGGCCTGGGATGGCTGACAGCTGCCGGCCTGGGCGTATTGATAGTCCTCTCCCTGGTTTTCGCTGGTCCCCAGGCCGAAAACCAGCTGGTGTGGGGGAACATGCTCCACCATGATTGGTACGGCCTGGTCTTCCGGCTGATCTTCATGCTGGGCGCTGCTATCACTGCGATCATCGCCATGGAATACGATTACGGTCAGAAAAGTGAATTCTACATCCTGCTGCTGACCTCTACCCTGGGGATGAACCTGATGGCTTCGGCGGCTGATCTGATCATGCTTTATCTGGCATTTGAGACCGCTTCCATCCCGCTCTATGTGCTGGCAGGATTTCTGAAAAGGGAAAAGAGTTCTGTGGAGGCTGGGTTCAAATACCTGCTCTTTGGAGCGATGTCCTCAGCCCTGATGCTGTTCGGCTTCAGTTTGATTTACGGATTTACCGGGATGACCAATTTGGCTGATCTGGCCCAGGCAGTGGTCCAGGGTGTGTTTCCACCCTCCGCCGTACTGGTCAGTTTACTCTTAGTGCTGATTGGCTTCAGCTTCAAGATCTCCGCCTTCCCGTTCCATTTCTGGGCACCCGACATCTACCAGGGAGCAGCCACTCCCATCTCGGGTTTCCTGTCCACAGCTTCCAAAGCGGCTGGATTCTCCGTGCTCCTTCGGGTCATGTTCGTGGTATACCCGTCCCTGACCGGGCAGTGGCAGCTCATCCTGGGAATCATATCCGGACTGACCATGACGGTTGGGAATATAATTGCCCTCACTCAGAAGGATCTCAAACGCCTGCTGGCATATTCGTCCATCGCCCATGCTGGTTATATCCTGATTGGCATTTCCGCCGCCTCCGCGTTTGGCGTGGGGAGCGCAGTATTCTATATTGGAACTTACTTGCTGACCAACTTGACGGCCTTTGGGGCAGTGGCTCTGGCAGGTGAAAAAACGGGTTCATTTGCTGTTGATGATTTCGATGGCTTGAGCCGACGGTCTCCCGGACTGGCCCTGATCATGCTGGTTTCTTTATTGTCCCTGGCAGGGATGCCTCCTTTTGGCGGCTTCATTGCCAAGGTCCTGGTATTCGCGGCCGGTGTCAGGGGCGGCATGCTCTGGCTTGTGGCAGTGGGAGCCCTCAACTCGATCATCGGTTTGTTCTACTACCTGATCGTCCTCAAGCATGTGTATTTGTATCTGCCGCAGGAAGGGGCACCAAAATTGACCTTCCCCAAGCCTGCAGTCGCCACCCTGGCTCTGCTATCGCTGGGAATAATCGTGATAGGAACGCTTTTCAGCCCCTGGTATCACTGGGCTTTGAACGCTGCCCAGAACCTGTTTTAAGCCTGGAATTTGAGTGTCGTTGCCTTTTTACTGGGACCTATGATAAAATACCGCTGATATGGTGGACCACAAAAACGATCCGAAATTGAAACCATATGCAGGCCTTTTCAGTAATCGAGTCTTTGCAGTTACAGGTGAAGTAGGGTGTTTTACGCTGCTGATCGTGCTGGCAGCGCTGGCTGGAGGGTTGTGGATTGATGCGCAGTTTAATAGCAAACCGCTGTTTACAATAATCTTGATGGTTGCCAGCGTTCCGGTGACCATGATCCTGCTAATTCGGCTTGTACGAAGCTCAGTTAAGGAAACAGATCAAGGGTCAGATAACGACCAACCACTTGTTGAAGAGGAGAACGATGGTGGCTGATAATACACTTGCGACACCTGAAAAACCGAAGAAAAAGTGGCGCTACGGGGTAAATCGCTGGTTTGTCTTATTATTCATCATCCTCGGTGTCTTCGCCAACCGGGCGTTCTCGCCCATCCTCCCTCACATTCAGCTTCCGGCTGAGCGTTATTCCCATACACCTCTTCTCACCTTACCGGTGATCGGGGATTTCTACTGGACCAATACCCTGACTGCGGCCGTCCTGGTTGACCTGATCCTACTGATCATCGCCCTTGTCGTGCGCAAGGCGCTGAATAGCGGGAAGCAGGTCCTGGAGGGATTTGCGGGGGCGGTGGAGGCGTTTCTGGAGATGATCTACAATCTGACCGAGTCCACTGCCGGACACCATGCTAAGAAGATCTTCCCCTATTTCGCGACCATCACCTTGATGGTCCTGGTCGCCAACTGGATGGAATTGATCCCCGGGGTGGACAGCATCGGAATTCTGGAGCCATCCAGCCACGGTTACCCGGTTGAGAGCTTTCTGGGATTCGCGGAAACCCTGGTCAAGGGGGAGGGGGCGGGTCACGAAGGGAGCACCTATACACTGATCCCTTATGTCCGGACACTGTCCACGGATTTGAATTTTACGGTGGGGCTGGCTCTCATCTCGGTATTTATGACCCAGGTAATCGGTCTCCAGGCGAGAGGGGTCAACTACCTCAGTAAATTCTTCAACGTTAAAGGGCTATTCTCGAAACCGATCTTTGGAGTGATCGATTTTGGCGTAGGCCTGCTGGAGATTGTCAGCGAAGTCTCGAAGATCCTTTCATTCTCCTTCCGTCTCCTGGGCAATATCTTTGCGGGCACGGTGCTGCTGTTCGTGATCGGATCGCTGGTGCCTGTTTTTGCCCAATCAATGTTCCTGATGCTGGAGTTCTTTGTGGGTCTGATCCAGGCAGTGGTTTTTGGGATGCTGACCATGATGTTCATGGCTCAAGCCACCCACGGGCACTAACGGTGGCGGTTTGGTTTGATTTGAATATACTCCCTGGAAGATCCCTATCTGTCCAGGACACATAATCACTGGAAAATTTAAGACTGTAGGAGAAAATTCTATGGATAAAGAAGCAGCAAGATTGATTGGCGCCGGAATAGCGATGATTGGAGCGATCGGGGGAGGACTGGGCATTGGTGTGCTGGTGAGCGGTGCGGTGCAGGGGATTGCCCGCAACCCGGAAGCCAGCGGAGATATCCAGACAAATATGATCCTGGGGATCGCCTTTGCGGAAGCGGTAGCGATCTACTGTCTGGTGGTTGCCCTCCTGATCCTGTTCGTCATCTAGTTTGACTGATCGCTAATTAAGGAGGATACCATTGGAAGCACTGGGATTGAATCTAGGGTATTTGCTTGTCCAGATACTGAACTTCGCAATTGTCTTTGTGGTTCTACGGGCCTGGGTCTATAAGCCTATAGTCAATGTTCTGGAAAACCGGAAGAAGAAAATCGCGCAGAGCCTGGAAGACGCTCGCAAAGCCGAAGAAGCACGTCAGAATGCAGAAGCTGAAGCTGCTAAAATTATTGATGAGGCGCGCGGTAAAGCCAAAGATATAGTCCGGGAAGCGGCTGAACAGGCTGATCTTACTGCCAAGGACATAATAGAAAAAGCCAAGCAGCGAGCCAAGGAGATTCATCAGGAAGCTCTCGCTGAGGCTGGAGAGGAAAAAAACCGTATCCTGGCAGACATGCGCGGACAGGTAGCGGCTCTGGCAATTGCCGCAGCCCAGAAGTTGATCGGTTCGGCTTTGGATGAAAAGCGGCAGAAAGCCCTGGTTGACGAATTCTTCTCCGGCGTCAAAGGCGGCAAGATCGTTGTGCTCGAGGGTGAGGGATTTGAGGGTGAAACAGTCCTTGTTTCCAGCGCTCTGCCTTTGACAGAGGCGGAGAAGAAGGTTCTTGAAAAGGATATACTGAAACGATCTAAAGGGGAGCCAGAAGTCAATTTTGCGGTAGACCCGACTTTGCTGGGGGGGCTGACCATCAAGGTGGGCGATAAAGTTTACGATTACTCGGTTTCCACCCAGCTGGCTGAACTGGGCAACATGATGAATTAATGGGCCTGATTTTTCTGGTGTACAATGAAAACGCCTGGATTTGATCCGGGCGTTTTTCTCATCAGGGAAACGGCAGGAGCACAGCAATGAACCTGACAGATTTGATCCGCGAAGTTGATATCGTCAGCGCGCGGCCTCAGGACTCACCGGAAATAACTGGTATCAGCATGGATTCCCGGGAAGTAGCCCCCGGAGATCTTTATGTGGCTGTACCGGGTGGACGGACGGACGGCCACGACTATATTGCACAGGCGCTGGCTGCCGGGGCGTGTGCAGTGCTGGGCTCCCGACCTGCCCGGGATTACAGTGGAATCGCTGTGCCTTATCTGCAGGTGGAGGACAGCAGAGCGGCACTGGCCCTGCTGGCGGCGGCCTGGTACGGCTTTCCTGCCCGCAAACTGGTGGTGATCGGGGTCACCGGCACAGATGGCAAAACCACCACCGTGAATCTGATCCATCAGATCCTGGCCGCCTCAGGTTTGAAGGCAGGGCTGATTTCCACAGTGAACGCGGTGATCGGCAACCGGGTAATGGATACCGGATTTCACGTCACCACCCCTGAAGCCATGGATATTCAGTACTACCTGGCGGAGATGGTCAAAGCCGGTATCACTCATGTGGTGCTGGAGGCTACCTCCCACGGGTTGGCCCAGAAGCGGGTGGCGACCTGTGAGTTCGACATCGGTGTTGTCACCAATATCACTCATGAACACCTGGATTATCACGGTGATTACCAGGGCTACCTGGAAGCCAAGGCTGAACTGTTCAGGCTGGTTGGTAAGTCGCGGCTTAAAGGGACCCCCGTTAAGAAGCTGGCAGTGCTCAATAGGGATGACCGGTCTTATCCTGGGTTGAAGAGGATTGTGGAAGGGGTGGGAATTGCTCTGGTCGATTATGGGATCGACCAGCCGGCAGACTACCGGGCGGTGGAGGTCCAAACTGGCTCAACAGGGATCCAGTTCGAGGTTGTTCACGGTGGGAAGGATTTCCCGCTGCACAGCGTTCTGCTGGGCGAATACAACGTTTCCAACTGCCTGGCCGCGGCAGCTGCCTGCCTGGAAGGCCTGGGATTGGATATCGAGCAAGTTCAGCGGGGAATCTCCGGGCTCTCAGGTATCCCCGGCCGGATGGAGCTGGTCAACCTGAGCCAGGACTTCACAACTGTGGTGGATTTTGCCCATACTCCTAATGCGCTTGGGCGGGCGCTGGCTGCTGGGAGGGAGCTGGGAGAAGGGCGGCTGATCGCGGTGTTTGGATCAGCCGGGCTGCGCGACCGCGCGAAAAGGCGTATGATGGCTGAAGTAGCGGCTGAACTGGCGGATATTGTCATCCTGACTGCCGAGGACCCCCGTGTAGAATCTCTCAGCGAGATTCTTGAGGAAATGGCCCGGGGAGCAATCGGGAAGGGGGGAGTGGAAGGCCAGGATATCTTCCGCGTGGAGGACCGGGGTGAAGCCATCCGTAAAGCGGTTCAGCTGGCAGAGAAGGGGGACGTGGTCATGATCTGCGGTAAGGGGCATGAACAATCGATGTGCTTCGGGGAAATTGAATATCCCTGGGATGACCGCACCGCTGCCCGGGCAGCCCTGGCAGAACTGCTGGGAGAGGAAGGGCCTGATATGCCCTACCTGCCAACCCAGGATAATGCACCCGGTAAGGCATAATTATCTACAGAATTTCCATCTATTGACAAATTGCAGTTAGACAGGTATACTGGAACCGCTTTCTTCATTCAAGAAAGACGGGGAGGATCCATGCCAGGGAGAAGGAGAAGGGAGGGGATTCCCTGCCGGCCGCGGTGGAAAAGGGGTTTGCGCCTGGTGCTGCGCCCCAGTTTGCTGCTGATGCTGGCTGAGCACGATTCCCATGGATACGAGCTGATGGAACAGCTGACCACGCTGGGATTTGACAACGAATGCCTGGACTCCAGCGTCATTTATCGGGATCTGCGCGACATGGAAGAAATGGGTTTTATCCGATCTTTCTGGGATGAGGAAGACAGCAAAGGGCCCAAACGCAGGGTCTATCAGATCAAGGAGCAGGGTTGGGAGCGTCTGGAGGATTGGCTGGAAGGATTGGACCAACTCCGGGAGCAGATCACCGACCTGTCCGCACGTTATCAGAAGTTAAAAGGAGTGAAGGGCAAATCATGAAAATCGCAATTTCAGCCAATTCTGTCAATCCAGAGAGCCAATTCAGTTCTCGTTTCGCGCGCTGTAGTTACTTTTTAATCACTGACCCAGCAGCTGAGGTTTGGGAAGAGCTTCCCAATACTGCTGCGGATGCTCCGGGTGGAGCAGGTGCCCAGGTGGTGCAGCTGCTGGCCGATCATGGGGTGGATGTCGTTATCAGTGGACGCTATGGTCCAACAGCCTTCGAGGCTTTGCAGGCTGCTGGCATAGAAGCTTACCTGGCGAAATCTGGCACCCCCCGGGAACTGGTCTCGCAATTTCAGGAAGGACATCTGACAGCGGCAAGCGGACCTACTGGAGAAGGCTTTCACGGTGGTGGTGGACGCCACGGTGGAAGGGGACACGGGCGGAGATGGTAATTGCCGTAGCGAGCGGGAAAGGGGGGACCGGGAAAACCACGGTCGCGGTTTCCCTGGCGCAGACCCTGGCTGAAAGGGGCATCGCCCCGGTCTTGCTGAGCGATTGTGACGTGGAAGCACCCAACGCCCACCTCTACCTGAACCCGGCCTTCAGTGCCGAAGAGGTTGTGAACCATTTCATTCCCCGGGTGGACCTCGAACGCTGCACGGGCTGCGGAGTCTGCGCGGAGGTCTGTCAATTCAACGCTATCCTGGTCTTCAAGGGAGTCCCCAAGGTTTTTCCTTCTTTGTGTCACGGCTGCGGTAGCTGTACGCTGCAGTGTCCTGCCGAGGCCATTGAGGAGATTCCCTACCAGATAGGGTTGCTGGAAAGCGGAACCAACCCGGAAAAGCTGAATCTGCGCCAGGGCCTTCTGCAGGAAGGTGAGCCTCTGGCAGTTCCGATAATTAACGCCTTAAAGGACTGGACCGTGTTTGAGCAGCCCCCTGCTGTGGAAATAATAGATTCTCCTCCCGGAGCCTCCTGTCCTGTTGTGGCAGCGGTCCGGGACGCCGATTATTTGCTGCTGGTGACCGAGCCCACTCCCTTTGGCCTGCACGACCTCAAACAAGCAGTCCAGGTAGCCAGGGAATTAGGGATCAAAACCGGGGTGATCATCAACCGGGTTGGGATCGGGCAGGAGGATATCCGGGGCTACTGCCGGAAGGAGGGACTTCCGGTACATCTGGAAATTCCTCTTGACCGGAAGATTGGTGAGGGGCTGGCTCGCGGAAAAACCCTCCTGGAAATAGATCCCGGCTACCAGGATCAGTTTTATGCCCTCTGGCAGAGCCTTCTGGGGGCAGGGGGGGAATCCTGATCATGACCCAGCTGGTAATACTCAGTGGAAAGGGTGGGACGGGCAAAACCAGTTTGAGCGCAGCGGTGGCTCACCTGGCGGCTGCTGACCATCCCCAAAACCAGCACATCCTGGTAGACGCGGACGTGGATGCCTCCAACCTGGAGCTGTTGCTGGGAGCCAAACGAATTTCCAGCGAACCGTTCCAGAGCGGCGCGGTGGCGGAAGTGGAGCCAGATCTCTGCACCACCTGCGGGAGATGCCAGGAAGTCTGCCGCTTTAACGCTGTCCTTCCAGGAGAAGACTACTTCCAGATTGATCCGGTCGCCTGTGAGGGATGTGCTGCCTGCCTGTACGAGTGCCCGGAGCAGGCTATCTCCATGAAGCCACAGCAGGCCGGGGAGTGGTATATCTCCGAAACCGATTACGGCCGGCTGTTCCACGCTCACCTGTACCCTGCCAGGGAAAATTCCGGTAAACTGGTTTCCCATATCAAGCGCCAGGCCCAGCAGGCGCTGGAGGAAGGACAGGGAGATTGGATGTTTGTGGACGGACCTCCCGGAATTGGCTGCCCGGTGATTTCTGCAGTCTCGGGAGCAGATGCTGTCCTGGCGGTGACCGAGCCTTCCCTGGCTGGTATTCATGACCTCAAACGTGTGCTGGGGACCTCGGAATACTTTCAGGTTCCTGTTTTTGTCTGTGTCAACAAGGCGGACCTTTACCCGGAGGGAGCAGAGGAAATCAAATCCCTCTGCCAGGAGAGGGATCTGCCGTTCCTGGGAGAAATTCCTTATGACCTGGCAGTTCCCCAATCTCTGGCAGCTGGAATCCCGGTAACGGAATATCAGCCAGATGGAAAAGCCGCCAGAGCGATCAGGGAGATCTGGGTAAAAATCAATCAGTTAGCTGCAGGTGGGAATCTGGGAGCTAATTGAGTTACCTAGAATCAAGAATTATTTTATGGAAAGGAGAAACACCATGCGTATCGCAGTATCTGTAGAAACCAACCAGGGGCTGGACAGCCTGGTCGCCCACCATTTCGGTCGCTGTCCTTTTTTTGCCCTGGTAGATGTCGAGGGCGATGAGATCCAGTCAGCCACCATCATTGAGAATCCTTTTTACGCTGCCCATCAACCTGGGCAGGTGCCCGGATTCATCCACCAGCAGCAGGCTAATGTGATGCTCAGCGGAGGGATGGGGGGTAGAGCGATCCAGTTTTTCGACCAGTACGGCATTGAGGCAGCTACCGGCGCCAGCGGCACTGTAGGCGAGGCAGTTACCTCCTATCTGGAGGGAAAAATAGCCGGGGCTTCTTCCTGCGCGGAAAGCGAGGCGCACGGACACGGCGACGAGCATCACCACGGCCATGGTCATGGTCATGGATACTGATTCCCTGCTGGGTTTTACCTCTCATTTCCCCCTTTTCTCTTCTCAGAAGGGTTAAAAACACAGGGGGAATAGGGGTCTGTTCCAAAAGAGCGTTTCTGTGTCAAGATCAGTTTTATGCCACATAAACTGCTGAGCAGCTCTTCATCGAACTGGCAGAGGAGAGGATGAGAGCTGGCCAGATCCAGATAAGGGCAGTGGCGCAGGATTATCCGGGGGCCTCCTGGACGGGCTTCCCAGCTGGCCCGGTAGTTGTGATCGACCAGGAATTCAACAGCGAGGTTGTAGCGCTTAACCCGATTTACAGTCTTGACCTGTTTATCCCCGGTGAAGCTTTCCGCGATCTGGCGGATTTCCTCCCGGGGTTTTTCTGATCGGGCGATTCGCTCCAGCATGGTCTTGAGAAGGGGGTAGAGATTATTGCCCAGTGATTCTGAGGTCAGGTTGTAGAGGAGGATGGGCCGGCCGGCACCTCCCGGGGAACGGCTGTCGGAGACCTGGACCAGACCTTCCTGTTTGAGGATCTCCAGATGATAGCGGATGTTGGGGGCCGTCATTTCCAGGTAGCGGCTGATGTCCTCGGCTGAGGAGCGGGGATTATCCTCCAGGTACCTCAAGATCTTACTGCGGGTTGACTGCATAAAAACAGTATATCATCCCTGAATAATTTAACAAAGAGAATTTATTTTAAATAATGATTGACAAGGGCTGGGAGAGGACAATATAATAGGGAAGTTGCATCTATTGGACGGAGGATCGATTAAGAGGAGAGTTGTTCATGCCGGATGAAATTAATGTACCTGACTACAACATTCCGCCAGAACTGGAAGGGACGATTGCCATTACCACCCTGGACCGCATCTATAACTGGGGACGCCGCTACTCGGTATGGCCGATGTTTTTCGGGCTGGCCTGCTGCGCGATCGAGATGATCGCCACTGCTGGAGCGCGTTTTGATCTGGCCCGTTTCGGGATGGAGATTATGCGGCCCAGTCCCCGGCAGTGTGATTTGATGATTGTTTCCGGAACGGTCACTAAGAAGATGATTCCCCAGGTGGTGCGCCTGTACAACCAGATGCCTGAACCAAAATATGTGCTTTCCATGGGGGCCTGCGCCTGTGGGGGAGGTCCTTTCAAGCGCGGTTATAACGTGATCTCAGGCGTGGATAAGTACATTCCTGTGGATGTTTATGTGCCCGGCTGCCCTCCCACCCCCCAGGCGCTGCTGTTCGGGTTGATGAAGATCCAGGAGAAGATTGACAAACAGTCCATCAAAGAGGTCAGCTGGTATCAGAAAGAAGAGGATCCCGGCATCCCCGTTCCCATCCTGGGACCGGATCTGATCGATCCGCGGGATTTCCCTGAGCTGATGGCGAGAATAAACAAGGAAGATCAGGCATGAACGAAGAAACCAAAGTCCTCGAATCGTTTGAAACGGCTGTTCTGGAGCGCTTTCCGGATTGGGTGACCCCCGATGAGCGGGAAGGCTACCAGGGCTTGCTGGTGGATCCGGCCAACTTGATCGACCTGATGTCCAGCTTGCGGGATGAGCTTGGCTACGACCATCTCACCTCCCTGACAGGTGTGGATTATCTGCCGGACGAGAAAATGGAAGTGGTCTACCATCTCGTTAAATCCACCGGCGGACCCATCCTGGAGATCAAGACCCAGCTGCCGCGTTCCAATCCCGTCGCTCCCTCACTGGTAGGCCTTTACCCCGGCGCGGCCTTCCAGGAAAGGGAAGCCTGGGACCTGCTGGGCATCAAATTTGATGGCCATCCCAACCTGAAGCGTATCCTGATGTGGGAAGGCTTTGCCGGACATCCCCTCCGCAAGGATTGGGTGGAAGCTTATCACGGTGAAGAGAAAAAGCCTTATGACGACCGCTGGCCGGAAGGAAAGGCCAGGAAGATCGAAGCGGACAATCCCTACCGGGAAAACGTTTCCTATCCGGAAGGTTTCAATCCAGAGACCTGGATACCGGATACGCAGGAGCTGCTTTTTGAAGGAAGCCAGCGTTTTCAGCTGGATGACGATCTGGAGACCGAGCAGCTGGTGGTCAACCTTGGCCCCCAGCACCCTTCCACTCACGGCGTGTTCCGAATGGTGGCAAAGCTGGAAGGCGAGACCGTGGTAGATCTTGAACCGGTCATGGGCTACCTCCACCGCAACCACGAGAAGATCGGCGAGAAGAACACCTTCGCCATGAATATGCCCTACACCGATCGATTGGATTATTTCTGCTCCATGAGCAACAACTTCGGCTATGCCCTGACCGTGGAAAAGCTGCTGGGTGAGAATTACCAGCCGCCTGAGCGGGCTCAATACATCCGGGTGATCATGGCAGAGCTCACCAGGGTGCTGAATCACTTCATGGCCATCGGCTTTTTCCTGAATGACCTGGGCGCCTACTTCACGCCCGCGCTTTACACCATTAAAGAGCGGGAGCTGATCCTGGATATCTTTGAAGCGGTTGCCGGATCGAGGATGATGTGCAATTACTACCGCTTTGGCGGCGTTGTGCGTGACCTGCCCGAGGGCATGGAAGAGCATATCCGGAAGCTGGTTTACGAGCGGCTTCCCCGCCAGATCGACGAGCTGGACCGTTATCTGGTTGAGAATGAGATCGTGGTGGCCCGCGGCAGGGGTGTGGGAGTGCTCACCCCAGAGCAAGCTATCGGCCTGTCGGCTGCCGGCCCGGTGCTGCGTGCGTCCGGTGTGCCCTATGATATCCGCAGAGCAGACCCCTACAGCATATACGACCGCTTTGATTTCGATGTGGCGGTCCGCTATCACGGCGATGTCTATGATCGCTTCCTGATCCGCTATGACGAGATCAGGCAGAGCATCCGCATCCTCCAGCAGGCCATTGACGGTATTCCCAAGGGAGAGGTGCTGGCTAATAAAAAAGCCTACAAGTACAAGATGCCCAAGGGAGAGGCTTACGGCCGGGTTGAAGGGCCCAAAGGAGAGCTGGGGTACTATGTTGTCTCCGACGGCACAGACAATCCCTGGCGCTACCATGTCCGGGCTCCCTCATTTATCAACCTGACCGGATTGAAGCAAATGTGCCTGGGTGAAAAAGTAGCTGACCTGGTTGCCATCCTGGGTTCGATTGATATTGTATTGGGTGAAGTGGACCGTTAATAATACCTTCGGAGAGAACTATGAAAGGATTCGGGATTATCAAGGGATTGGGTGTCACCCTCAAGCATATCTACGACACTTACGCAGAGGATATCAAAGCCGGCCGCAAGCGCTATTACACAAAAGAGGGTGTGCTTCAGCGGAGGACCACGGATACCAAAGGTATATTCACAGTCAATTATCCGGAAGAGCGTCTGGCTGTACCGGAGAACTTCCGTTTTGTGCCCTTCCTGGTGTATGAGGACGAGGATGGAGAAAAAGTTCCCCGCTGCACTGCTTGCGGGATCTGCAGCAAAGTCTGCCCTTCCCAGTGCATCTGGATCACCCGCGCAGTGGATCAGGAAACTGGAAAGCCGCTGAAAACTCCGGCCGAGTTTTACATCGATATCGATCTGTGTATGAACTGCGGCTACTGCGCGGAACACTGCCCCTTTGACGCCATCAAAATGGACCATGATTACGAGCTGGCCAATTACGACCGGACGCAGAATAACATCCATGACAAGGAGAGGCTGTTAAAACCAGCTTCTTACTACGCAGAGATCAGGCCCGGCTACTATGCTATGGAGCAAAAAGCCAAGGCGGAAGAGGAAGCAAAACGGGCGGCTCGCCGCCGACCACGTGAATGAGAGATGAGTTAGATTATTGGTGTTTGAGATGGTTGAGAGAGAACAGGAAATACAGGAACTGCGGGAGGAAATAGAGGAAATTAAGGCCTCCCTTCCCGCCCACTCAGTGAAAGCCGCCACCCTCCTGCATCTGGAGGATCTGGAGGAGCAGCTTGAGAATCTCCTGGCTGATCAAGAGGGGGATTCAGATGCCTAAGTCTACGATCCTTCTGGACTATTCACGCTGTGACCCTTCACAGTGCGAAGATGGGATCTGTGCTGCTTCAAAGGTCTGCGAGCGCAAAGTGCTGAGGCAGGAGGCGCCGGGAGAAATGCCAGATGTATATCCAAATATGTGCTTAGGATGCACGGATTGCCTGAGTTCCTGCCCCACAGGAGCGATTAAAAAGATGCAATGAAGAAGGATGCGGGATCCTGAAAACCCCAATTGCTGTCCGGGCAATGATTAACAGGATTCCGCATCTTGCCGGAAGGAATGACTGGGTGACGGGGGGACTGGGGGTTTTACGATCCACTTCTCAGAATGCTTGATCATAGTAACAAAAATCAGGATATGATCGTATTCCCGGATTAAAGTGTCAGTCTGATGCTCAGACACATCGGCACATACCCTGCTGAAGGATAACCATACCTGCGTCTCAGCTGTTTCCATTCAATATGGTTAAGACTGTATATATAAGTAGCCGGGTAAACCCTTTTTTATCCTTATTCATCCTATCTTAAAATCAACACTTTATAATACCCAACCATTTTCTCCCAGTCACCAAGTCTGCTGGTCAAATAGCCAGGATGTAAATCCTGATTCCTATGACTCATCCGGATCTGCTAAGCCCAGGACCTGGCGGGCTTTTTCCAGATCGTTTTCCATTACCAGCAGCTCAGCAAGCTGGTTGTCTCCCACAACAAAAGAAGGTGCCTTATAGTGGGGAATAACCACTGCCCTGATGCCGTTTTCTTCCAGAATAGCCTGGTCCCGGTTGGCGTCTACTGTGGCTTGAATGGATAATCTCACTGATCTCATGGGTATCACCGTGGCTTATTAACCTATTTTCCCATTCTACCTTATTTGACGCTGTAACCAGCGCTTATCTTCCGGCATGCTATAATGGCTGGGATGGGGGGGCATGATTTGAAACCGGTGCTAACAAAACTAACAGCCCGCGGAAGCTAAAAGGCTTTATAATTGGACATAAGAGAAAAAATCTCCTGAGAGAGAGGGGTTATGACCGCATTCCTTACAGTATTGTAAGGTATGCGCCATGATTTGACGCTGGAGAGGTCTGCCGCTATAATGAGAATATTAAGCCAGGAAAATGATATGAATGGAAAGCGTAAGCCCTCCAGAGGGGATCATACCGGTCAGAGTTTTGTTGAGCTGGCGATAGTACTGCCCCTGCTGCTGTTCCTGCTGATCTCATTTGTGGAGATTGGGGCGATCATTTACAACTATCTCTCTCTGCTGGACGTGGTCAGGGAAGCGGCCCGTTTTGCGGCTGACCGCGATCCAGAGGTGCTGAACGGGGATATGAGCAACTATCCGATCAGCGCCTGTGAGGACGACGCTCTGCATTATTACCTGGACACTGCCTGTGTGGTAATCGGCACAAACTTCAACAAGGATATCACCCTCAACCCGGCTACGGATGACATCGCCATCTCGATTTTCACCATCGACAACAATGTGGTGGCGGACCGTAAACCCCATGACGCGGACAGGGTCTGGTCCCTCTACTCGGATAACTGGACCAAGAACTGTGATGGTTCCTTCCGTTCTAACACACCGTTTTTCCCCCAGCTGCCCGGCGATTCCTGGGTAACCTATTCCACCCCGACCGCAGGTCCTGGCACGCCCACTCCAGGAGCGGGCACGGTAGTGCCGGGAGGACCGACCGATAAGGGCATCGTTTTAGTGGAGATCTATTACTGCCACCATCAGCTGCTGAATCTGCCGCTGATCAGCAGTCTGATTCCCAACCCGGTCCCGCTGCATGCTTTTGCGGTCATGCCGGCACCTTTAGCAGCTCCTACAGCGACCCCTCTGCCTTAAGGCAAAGCAGGTTCTTATGAAAAAAAAGAAATCAGGACATCAAAGAGCGATCTTTTCCATCTTCTCTCATAAGCTGGATCTCATCCACCGGGGGAGCACCCGGGAGCGGGGACAGGCGCTGGTGATCACCGCTGTGGCCTTCATGGCCATGCTGGCTTTTGCCGGGTTGGTGACGGACGCCGGCACCCTCTACCTGAATTTCACCCGCTTGAAAAGAGGCCTGGACTCCGCAGCTGTGGCAGCTGCCAACCAGATCCGGGACTCGTCCCTGCCAGCTGCCCAGCGCAAAGCCCTGATCCGGGAGTCCGCCCGGGAGATGCTGATGTTGAACAATGTCAGCGATATTTACTCCCTGGAAACCTACATCTGTGAGGACACCGGCATCCCGGCCGCTTTTGCTTCAATATGCCCTGCCTCTGGGGAGGATAAGCGCAAGCTGGCCTGGATCCAGGCTACCCAGAACAGCCCGGTGTATTTCCTGAGTCTGTTTGGCATAAACTCTATTCCCATCACCACCCATTCGATCGGTGAAGCTGCTTCTATTGATGTGGTGCTGGTAATTGATACTTCCGAGTCGATGGCCAGTGCAACCTCAGGCTATGACGCTAACTTTGACCCCTCGGCCTGCAACGCGGCCAACAACTGCCAGCCGCTGTTGGCTGCTAAAGAAGCGGCTAAAGCCATGGTTGATAAATTATTCGATGGTTACGACCGCGTTGCGGTGGTGACCTTTGATTTTAGCGCCACCATCCATGACCCTGATCTTTCGACAAGTGACCTTTTGGAATCGGATCATACAGCAGTCAAAGCTGCCATTGACGCCATCCAGCTGCACGATGACACGGATCTGAATGACATTATCGCCACTGGTAAAAATCCCCTGGCGGGAGAGCTGAACCCGCTCGATATCGATGGGGATGGCACCTACGTGAGCGGCGTTCCGACAGGGTTTGGAGATGCCATTGTATCTACCTGCACCGGATGTGGGGTGCGAGTTGCTGGGGATATCCTCAAAGCCCAGGGCCGGGTAGACAGTGTCTGGGTAATTGTACTGCTGTCAGATGGAGCTACGAATGTGAGCGATCTGCCTGACGCTTCCGATGCCAATAATCCAGTCCCGGCTGGTTATATCAACGGTTTTTGCGGCGGAAACCCAGCCTTCCCCAGCCCAAACCGCATGTGGGATAAACCCTGGTGCACAGACAGCGATCCATCTACGCGCCACTGCGGGCCATTCCACGCCAACGCCGGGGAATGCCCTCCGGGTGCTGTCTGGGTAGGAAACAACACTCCTCCTTACGATGTGGAGGATTATGCCCGGGACATCACCGACCGGGTGGCTTTGCTGTATTCCACTAACAGCAACGAACCCACTGGCGGTGAGGAAATCGCTATCTATACGATCGGGCTGGGAGTTGCAGCGGCTCCTCCTGATTATGACGGCGAGGAGATGCTGCGCTATATAGCCAATATCGGGGACGACAACTTCCGCAACCCAATTCCGGACGACCCGACGGACGCTTATCCGCCCGATCCCTGTGACGGCGTCGCTCCTCAAACCTCCTGCGGCCAGTATTATTACGCTCCCAGCGGGGCATATTTGACCCAGATCTTCGAAAAAATTGCCGGGAGCATTTTCACCCGGATCACCCAGTAGTACAGCACTTTCCTAACAGAATTGTTAACTTTTAGGCAGTTTTATGTTATACTGGCTGTACTCATTTAAAGGGAACGAGTGAAAAATGGCAGTGGGGCGGGTAGCTCACTCTAAAACCAGAGGGCGGGGCCAGGCGATTGTGGAATTTGTGATTGCCCTGCCGATCCTGCTTTTCGTGATTTTCGGCATCATCGAATTTGCCCGGATGGTCTTTGCCTGGATGGCGGTCCAGAACGCGGCCCGCTTTGGCATCCGTTATGCGGTGACCGGTGAGTACGATGAGGCTTACTGCGTTGAGGCCGGCAACCTGCTGGGTGCCGCTTATGTCAACGCCGATACCGATGGGGGTGATCCCCAGGACTGCCAGATTCCCGATTCCTATACCGGGGCCGATAAAGCCGATAAGGAGCGCGAGCTGATCGATATGGCCCGCCTGTTCTCGATCCGAGATGTCGCTGTGGGGGGAGGGACCGGGCTGTGGCTGCGTCCCAGCGTTTCTGGCAATTATGAACAGTACCTGGGCTTGCACAATGCCGCGTTTATAGGCCTGCCTGACGAGACCGGGTTTTACCATATCACGGTTTGCAGCAACCGCAGCGGGCAGTACGCCATGGATTACGGCAATTACGCCATCCCGCTTTGCAAGGATGTGGCTAGCGGCGTGTTAATGGATGATGCTGGCGGCCCGGGCGACCGGGTCAAAGTCCACGTGGAGCACCGCCATCCCCTGTTCCTGCCGCTGCTCTCCAATATCTGGCCTTCGGTCAGCCTGAACGCAGAGCGCGACGGCATCGTCGAAAAATTCCGCACCTCGCGCTCCCTGGGCGTATCCGGCCCCATCCTTTCGGCGCCCACCTGGACCCAGACGCCCACCATCACGCTCACGCCTACCATCACCTACACCCCTACAGAGACCTATACGCCGACTCCTACCGCCACGGACATTCCGGTGGATTGCGACCTGATCGATATCGATTACAGCTTCATAGGGGATTACGGGGGGGGGTTCTTTGGCGCTCTGGTCAGGATTCGCAACAACAATCCCGTGCCCATCCACCTCTTCCAGGCGGATGTGGGCTGGGATCTGATTCCCCCCAGCCGCTATCTGTGGGCCATGCAGTTCAATTTGAGTCCCTGGGAGATCTTGGATGATTTCTCTCCTCCCACCAGCTGGGTGCCACATCCCCCGGTGGCGATGGCTGCAGGAGGACTGGGCGATTATGTGGCTCTCTTCAAGCCGGTCGCAGAACCCGTCCAGGGTGTGACCACGGTGAACCTGACCTTTGAGGATGGCTGTACAAAAGGCATCACAGCCAACCTGCCCACATCCACAGCTACCCTGACCCCGACCATCACCGACACGCCCACGGTGACCCCCACGCCGGACTGTTCACAGTACAGCATGTCAGCTTTCACCTTCCAGAACTACGCCATCCAGCGCTTAACGGTCTCCAACAGCGATGTTGTCGATGCCCGGGTGAGCTCCATCCAGCTGGACTGGAGCTATGCCGAGAATTTCGGGGCCGTGAATGGTTATCCCAACCTGAACGTCGACTGGTTCAGATGGGACAGCAGCTATTTCCATCTGGGAGGCAACGGCGACGGGAATATCGACTCGAGTTCCCCCACCAGCTGGAGCGGATCCCTGCCCTTTGACAGCGGGGACAGCTATTCCTGGTCTCTGGATTTTGACAGCGATTGGGGCGGAGGCGGGCCGCTCTCTGGCGTGGTAAGCAGTGATTTTGGCGTGATCATCAATTTTGACAATGGCTGCCAGCTGCGGCGGGACGCGATACCCCGGCCGATCCATTCCTGGACGCCCTCTCCAACTCCCACAGCCAGTTTAACGGCAACACCCCCGCCGCCTCCCACTGACACCCCGCTACCCAGCAACACGCCGACGGCCAGCAACACTCCGCCGCCCAGCAGCACGCCGACGACCACCTACACGCCGACCATCACCCCGTCACCCACGAGAACCCCGGTGCCATCTGCCACGCCGCTGCCAACCAACACCCTCCCGCCTCCTACAAGGACGAACACGCCAATCCCGAGTTTTACACCGGTTCCTACCAACACTTATACGCCGGTGCCGACGCATTCACCGACGCCGACGCCGATACCCACCTGGACTCCAGCCTGTCCCTTCGATGATCCCAACTGGCCCTGCCAGCCAACCTGGACGCCCACGCCGTAGAATTGAGGTCATCCTCCTCAGGTAATAAAACGAAAGTCATCCAAGAAAATTTTACTGACGCCTCCTTATTCCAGGCGTCAGTTTTTGATTCGCAGGGAACTGGACATCCCCGCCAGGGTAACAGCTGAAAACAGCCTGTCAGGAACATACGGGATCGGACATGCCGTAACATACTGTTAGCCGAAAAGCTCAATAAATAGCTCATATACCCCTTGAGTGTATACAAAATATGACAGTTAGGTTATTGGGCAGTAAAACTAAGCTAAATTTGCCCTCTCCCCTAACAGGGTTGTTAGTTTAAGACCCTTGCGGGAAATGCACCCGATGCTACACTGATAGCGAAGGATAACCTGAAACGTATGGCAGCTACCAGAGGGCAAAGGAAGAAGCTCATGACCAAGAGAAAACGCACCAAATACCAGATTATCGGGCTGATCTCACTCTCCCTGATCATCGCCGCGGCCACCTACGGCTTTGCCGAAGTTAACACCTTTGGGACCGCCGGCCTGCTGGGGGCGGACTACGGGGTGCTGTCCGATTACCAGGTTTCCAGGATCTCCTACACCCTTGACGAAGCGGACCCCACCACTTTTGTGGCGGTAAGTTTCCAGCTTGATGGGCAGCCTGGATCGGTAAATGCAGGAATTTCCGAAACCAGGACAAGTCACGTCATCTGGGCTGACAGTTGCGAATCCACCGGCTCCAACTGGATCTGTGCTTTCGACAGCAGCATCGATGTCCTGGCGGCCGATTGGCTGCACGTTCAGTGAATTTTTCAAGACAGTAATTTTTTACCGGTATTAGAAAACATTAAAGAGGCGTGGATGATCTGCTATCCACGCCTTTTGCTTGTGGAAGATTAATCAGAAGAGCGGTTCCCTGCCAGTACCAGACAACAACCACAGCCAGGGACAGTGATTCGGGATCGGATTGCATCGCCGCAGCTGTTTCCGGGGAGGGGAGGTCCCCGGGATTTCCTAAACACCGATGAGTATCCTGGCACAGATGGCAGTGGCAGAGAACGGGAACTGAGCGATCTGGTCTGGACACCTCCTCGCCGACTGAGCTCCTGTTCAGCCGGTACCTTTTATTAAGACCTGGAAAATCGTCCAGAACAACCAAGGAATGAGGTTTGCATGAAAGCCTAACAGAGTTGTCAGGCTTTTTATCTGCGCCCCCGTAGAGAGGAATGCCGGACCAGCGAGAGAAAAGGCCTTCTTCTAACAGGATTGTTAGGTTAACTGCCTTGAATAACCTCCCCCTGATGCTACACTGGTTTTACCCTGCCTGGGCATGATTGGTGGGGAATCAGGGAAATATCCACTGGCGAAGGACTTCAGCGAGAGTATCCAGACGGTGGGTGTTTCCAGCACATATGTTACTAAAAAACACAGCACAGCCCAAACGGACCGGCCAGTCGATGGTGGAGTTCATGCTGGCTCTACCGGTCCTGCTGTTTGTGATCTTTGGGATCATCGAATTCGCCCGCATGGTATTTGCCTGGATGGCGGTCCAGAATGCTGCCAGGTTCGGGATCCGCTATGCGGTCACCGGTGAGTTCAACGATATTTACTGCGTCCCGGCTGGAGCCATGCTGGGATTGGATTATGTAGCCGCCGATACTTTTAACGGTGACCCTCAGGACTGCCGGGTGCCCAATGATTATACTGGAGCGGATGGCACCGACATCGAGCGGGAATTGACCGACCTGGCCCGCCTGTATTCCATTCAGGATGCCGCTGAAGGGGGAGGGACAGGCCTGTGGTTCGAGCCTGCTGTTTCGGGGGATTATTCCCAGTACCTTTCCATGCATGACCCGACCTTCATCGGCCAGGCTGATCAGCGGGGTTTCATCAATGTCACCGTATGCAGCAACCGCAACAACCAGTATGTGGTGGATTACTTCAATTATGACGTACCCCTCTGCTACGACAGCCTCGGACCTTTCTTGATGGATGACGCCGGGGGCCCGGGGGACCGGGTCAAAGTCCGGGTGGATCACACCCATCCCCTGCTGCTGCCGATCATCAGCAACATCTGGCCCACGGTCCATATCAACGCAGAGCGGGACGGCATCGTCGAGAAATTCCGCACCTCCCGGGTGCTGGGAGTTTCCGGCCCGATCCTTTCCGCGCCTACCTGGACGCAAACCCCAACGGTTACCAATACGCCGACCATCACTCAGACACCCACACCTTCGTTGACGCCAACCTCGACCAACACCCCCATTCCGGTGGATTGCGACCAGATCACGGTCACCAACAGCTACGTCGGGCACTGGGTGTCCGGGTATTACATTCAATCAGTGGACATCCGCAACGACAATCCGGTTGACATCCACTTCCTTTCCGCCAATCAGGTCTGGCAGAAAGACCCCGCTGAGCGCTCGATATATGCCATGCGCTTTGATTCCAGCGGCTGGTACATGATGTATGATGGCGTCCCCGATACTACCTTTACGCCTTCTTCCCCGGTGACCATGGCGCCCGGGGCGACCGGCCAGTACATCGCTCTCTTCCTCCCTCGCTACGCTCCGGTTGTAGGCCTGACTTCTGCATCTCTGACGTTCGATGACGGCTGTGTCAAAGGCGCCTCTGTGGACATTCCCACCCCGACCTTGACGCCCACGCCCAACTGCGATTACACATTGAGCGTCTTTGACTTCCACAACAGCCACCAGCAGGAGATTATGGTCACCAACAACGACCCCTGGAATGACACCCGGGTGACGCGCATCCGCTTTGACTGGATCTACACCCAGCAGTGGGGCGCGGCAAACGGCTGGTCCGGTCTGGTACTGGACTGGATGAGCTGGAACGGCGCCAGCGCCTGGGGAAATGGGGATAGTGCTCCGATCGATGTCCTGGCCATCACTGATACCCAGTCAGATTCTCCGGGAACCTGGCGGGGCCCACTGCAGTTCAACCACGGCAACTCTTATGCCCTGCGTTTCGATTTTGACGGTGGACCGGGAAATGGATCGCTCCCCAACGTGCACGCGGAGGATTTCGGGCTGTTCATCGATTTCGAAGATGGCTGTACGCTGTACCAGCCCTCCATACACAAGGGACTGGTAACCTGGACGCCGACCGCTACCCCGCTGCCTTCCAACACTCCCACGCCGACGCCCACCGGCACAGCTACCAACACGGCCCTGCCGCCCACGGACACGCCGATCCCATCCGCTACCGGGACGCCAACGATCACACCCAAACCCAGTAAAACACCAAAAAAGTCCCCCACACCGACCCCCTCGCGGACCCCGCTGCCCACCAGCACGCCGACCGTCGGGTTCACTCCCCTGCCTACCAGCACGCCGATCACACCAACAGCGACCCGAACGCCGGTTCCGACGATCAGCAATACCAATACTCCCACTCCCATACCCCCTACGCCAACCAACACCCCGATCCCGACCTGGACCCCGGCCTGCCCGTTTGATGATCCCAACTGGCCCTGCCAGCCAACCTGGACGCCAACTCCTTAAATTAACTCCGATTATATAGAATATTAATCTGATATAAACTCTTCAGACTGTTTATGGTATTCCTGCGGAGGCGCTTCAACCGAGTGAAACTCCCAAGAAGTCCATCAATAAATCCCTTTCCTGCCCTCCAATAACTGATCCAGATGTTATGTTAGGATCAGAATATAGAGGAGGCAGATAAGATGACGAAGCGCATACACTAGACGCCAGGGCAGATCATCACCAAATTGCATGAAGCTGAGGTGCATCTCAGCCAGGGAAAAACAGTCGGTCAAGCCTGCAAAGCCCTGGGGAGCAGCGAGGGGACCTGCTACCGCTGGCGCAGGGAATACGGGGGAATGGACCTCACCCAGGCCAGGAAGCTCAAAGAAATGGAAAAAGAGCATATCCGGCTGAAGAAGCTGGTGACGGACCTCTCTTTGGACAATGCCATTCTTAAAGAAGTGCTGGATGTGTCTGAGCGCAGAGCCTGTCGGGTGGTGGGACAACCGCGATCAACCCAGAGATATCATAAACAGCCAGCCGATGATGAGGAATTCCTGACCGCAAGGATCATTGAGCTGGCCAGCCAGTACGGCCGCTTCGGCTACCGCAGGGTGGCCGCCCTGCTGCGCAACGAGAGCTGGATAGAACGAGTACAAATCACACACGGGTGGAGCAGATATGGCGTGGGGAGGGGCTGAAAGTCCCTCAGAAACAGCCTGAACGAGGGAGGCTGTGGCTCTATGATGGCTCTGTAGTCCGCCTGAAACCGCTCTTCCCGCCCCATTTCTCGAGCTACGATTTCATGCAGGCCAGGACCCACACCGGGGTGCCCTTTCGGATCCTGGACTGACCTGCGAGCATTCCCGGGAATGTCTGACATCCAGGGTAGCCAGAAAACTTACCCAGCATGATGTCCGGGCTGTTTTGACCAGGTTGTTCATCCAGAAAGGAGTGCCGGTCCACATCCGCTCGGACAACGGCGCTGAGTTCACCGCCAAGCGGGTGGGCGGCTGGCTGTCCAACTAGCAGGTCAAGCCGTTGTTAATTGAGCCGGGCAGTCCCTGGGAAAATGGCTATATTGAATCCTTCAATGGAAAAATGAGAGACGAATTGTTGAAGGGAGAGATCTTTTACACTTTGAAAGAGGCTTAGATAATGATCGAGAAGTGCAGGAAGGAGTACAACACGGTCAAGCCGCACAGTGCCTTAGGTTACCGGCCCCCAGTCCCCCAAGTGATCATGGCAATTTCAACTGGTTGGACTAACATAAGGAGTGGTACATATAAAGAGGGCATGTCAACGCGAACCTCCTCGGATGCTCCAGTATCGTCTCGCATGTCCGATCCGACAAATACACCACGTCACGACTACAAACCGATACGCCCACAGCAACACCGGATACTTCTGGGCCGACCACATAGCCGCTGCCAACTCTACCCTAATTCTTTGCATGAAAGAGTGCAGAAAACGATGGAAAGCTTATAAGCGCCTTTTGATCTGGGTACCCTTTTCATGATGAGGCTATCAAAAATCAGAAACTTTTCGAGCCTTGAAAAGGATCACTTTGCCTGCCGCGATGTATTTTATAAGCTGACCTTTCAGGATTGTTAGCCGTTTTAGAGGACAAAACACGGGAAAAATCACGCTATTCAACTAAAACTGGCCAAACCTAACAGGATTTTTAGGTTAGAGGGGTTGACCAAAAAGGGTGGAATGCTACACTGACAACGCATCACCATCAGGTGAAGTGAAAAAAGTAAAATTCAATTTTATTTTGGAGGAATATTATGAACTCAGTTATGAAATTTCGATATCGGATTTTAGCCCTTCTGGTTCTTGGAGTAATCCTGAGTGCAGCCACCTATGGCTTTGCCGCTGCGAACAGTGTTCCCGACGGTGTTGCCGGCGAAGGTTCCGGAGCGATCTCTGGTTATACGGTTTCCAACGTTGTCTACACTCTGGACAGCTCAGATCCCACTCAATTCGCCAGTGTTGCCTTTACCCTGGACGCGAATGCATCGGATGTATATGCAGGTATTGGGAACGGATCTGTTATCTACTGGACCAGCTGCGCAGGCGGCCCCACTAATTTCACCTGTGATCTGACCAGTTCTACAGTCAGTGTTGCCGCTGCAATCGAACTGCATGTCTCTTCCGTGCAGTAATCCCCTGGTTTGCAAATAAAAGAGAATAGAGGGGCGTGGTAAGGTACAATTACCGCGCCTCTCTCTGTAAATAGAAAACATGATCTTGTTTGTTCGAAAAAATTTCCGAATTATCCTGATTTTCACGGTACTGGCAGTTGTACTGTGGATATTATTTGCGCCCCTGAAGCTGGGAGGCCAGGTATCCTATGTAATTATCACAGGGAACAGCATGGAACCGGAGATTGAGTTTGGAGATCTTGTGATAGCCAGGGCAGCGTCGAGCTATCAGCTTGACGACCGGGTTGTTTACCGTCATCCCCAGGTTGGTTTTGTATTCCACAGGATCATCGGTCGGGACGATAATACTTTTACATTAAAGGGTGATAATAATGAATGGACGGATTCTTATCACCCCCTGAAGAGTGATATTATTGGCAAGTACTGGTTCTTGATACCAGGGGGTGGAGCTGCAATTAATAAACTCCGCGAGCCAGTGTTCTTTGTTATTTTTACCCTTATAATTCTTTTAGTGATTGCGTTCATCTTCTTATTCCAGAGAAAAGAAATTCCTCTAAAGAAGTTGCGCTCGAAAAGGCATCTTATGGACACTCAACAAACTCCTTCTACCGGTGAATTCCGCCAGGAAATACTGCTGGTTTTAGGTATCATAGCCATCGCCGCTCTGATATTCGGGGTGATTTCTTTTACCCGTCCTCAAACCAAATCCATTGCGGATAACCTGACCTTTGAACATAGCGGTGGATTTGAATATAGCGCTCAGGACCAGGACAATATCTACGATAGTGAACAGATCAAGACTGGCGAACCGATCTATCTGCTGCTTACGTGTGATATGAATATGGATTATTCCTATGAGTTTCTGGCCCAGAGGATGACGAACAAAGAAGCAGAGCAGATAACCGGAACCTATCGGGTTGATGCATTGTTATCTGATATTGATGGCTGGGAACGCTCCTTTTCCCTGATATCGGATACGGATTTCAAGGGGTCTTCTTTTAAATCCAATATGGATCTGGATCTATGTGATATCCGTTCCCTGATCATTGAAAAAGAGGAAAAAACCGAAGCAAAGAATCGCTGGTACAACCTGACTATCTTACCAAATGTAAAACTCCAGGGCAGTATAGAAGGCCATCCTTTTCAGGAGAACTATCAAGCAGCGATCAATTTCCAGATCGACACGAATATCATGAGGTTGCCTGATGGTCTTGACGGAATCGTCCTGAACCAGGAAGGTATGATTGAAAACTCGCGGGAAGTACCCAACACGATGCTGATATTTGGTAGGGAGATCAGTGTGAAAGATGCCAGGAGAATTGGAGTGATCGTCTTCATACTCTCCCTGCTTGGAGCAGTTTATCCAGCCTGGTCCTTGATCAGGGACATCAGATTTTCTGACGTATCACGAATCCAGGTCCAGTATTATCCTTTATTGGTGGATATTGAAGGAGGAAACCCTGCTAATCAGGCTGAACAGGTAGTTGCAGTAGCTTCCTTTTCCGATCTGACAAAAATGGCTGAGCGATATGGAGCAATGATCATGCATGAAAGGTTAGGGAGTTATCACCGCTACTCAATTCAGGATGATCAAACAGTCTATCAATACGCCATCGAAGTGTTCAAGGAAGGATCTCTCTTCCCTAATATGAACGATTTTAAGAAATCAATCAGGCAGGCTATCGATGAAAACCAGCTCGAGCTGTACTACCAACCTGTAGTACGACTCCAAGATAAAGCAATTGTTGGGGTTGAAGCGTTCCTGCGCTGGTCACACCCAGAATTTGGAATACTGTATCCTGCTGATTTTATCTCCCATGCTGAAGAGGCCGACCTGATAGCAGATATCGATCGCTGGGTGTCCAGAAAGATCTGTTGGCAGATTCACAAATGGAAAAATGAAAACGTTCCGCTTGTTCCAATTTCGGTCAATCTTTCCCCGGAGACGATAGTAAGCAACGAGTTCATTCGTGGTTTTCTGGCCACCATGCTTGAAAACCAGTGCGATCCGGGTCTGATTCAAATAGAGATAAACCGATCCAATCAAGTCTTTCAGAGTGAAAAAGTAATGGATCATATAAACCAGCTACATGAGGTCGGAGTCCGCCTGGCGGTAGATGACTTTGCGACAGATGCTGCGAATCAGATTAATCAGATATTACAGATGCCAATAAATACAATCAAGATTGATCGAACTGTCATCCAGGAAATCACTGGAAACCCTAAAACTCAACGGCTGGTCGGTGCAATCGCCACAATGGCAAAAGGACTTGATATGGATGTCGTCGCTCAGGGCGTCGAATCGGAAGAAGATTTGAAAGTCCTTAAAGCACAGAAGATAGAGATTGCCCAGGGATTCTATCTTGGTAATCTGGTCCAGGCTCAGGGGTTGGTTGACTTGTTAGAAAAACCGGTAGGATCCAAAACTAAAGAGGGGTAAGGAGTCCTTGATCAGCATGAGACTGAAATGGCGACCGCTGGCGGCTTTTATGTTTTTGATTTTTGCAGTACTGGTGGTCGTGTCTGTAATGAACGCTTTTGCTACTGCCAACACTGTTCCTCAAACCAGAGCTGATAAGAACAGTATAGGTCTGGGAGTCAATGAGCTCCAGCCGCCAGAATGTGTCGGGTTGGGGTTGACCAATATCGTAGATATCGGTGCTGGTGAAACGGGTACAAGCGCCAATGATCTGATACTAGGGACAGCTAATTCTGACGCTGTGATCAGGGGCGGGGCAGGAAATGACTGTATCCTTGGCGGGGCAGGAAATGAACGACGTTGGTTTTTCTTCTTCTGGATTCCAGGTATTTTTGGGGACGAAGGAAACGATGTGATTATTGGCGGTCCCGGAAATGATGTGTGTTATGGCGGGGCTGGTAATGACATTTATTACGGCTGTGAAATAACATACTAGAAATCATATTTCCAAACTACCCAAATAGGCTACAGGAGATATTTCTGGTATATACCTGAACAAACCACTTTGATTGTTTTATTTTTATTGTTTCCACTCTCCAATGTTATAATTCCCTAATAATGCAAACATTCTATCCGGTGTGTGTCTATGATTCCCGCTTCGAGTAATATAACAACAAAGCACTTCCGCTGGCTTGGATATTTAACAGCTATCATATTAAACGTTTTCCTGCTGGTAGATTTACCATCCCCAAGCCTGGCAAAGCCATTAGCGGCAGCTGCTCCTGCGGTGACAATTGCTCCCTCGTCAGTGATGATCGGCGAGGATTTTGATTTTTTGGTCACCTTTAACAATACCGGAACAGATTCTGGTTACGGGCCGTTCATTGATCTGGTATTCCCGTACACCGGCCAGGACGGCGATGACGGGATCGAATATTATTCTTCCTCCTATCTGGGTGCGTCCCTGGAAGATGACATCCAATACTTCCCGGATCAAGGCGGGGGGTGGGGATGTGTCACTCATCCCTGGCTGCGTGATAATACCGGAAGCTATGTGGACGTTTGTGGAAGAGCAGGTGACCAGTTTGTCTCCATCCGTCTGCCGTTCGGATCCTTCACACCCGATCAGCCCCAGCTGGATATCACTGTGAACGCCCACTTGAGCATTAATGCTGATCTTAATCCAGGATTGTTCATCTATGGCCGGGGTGGATTTATGTTTGGCGAAACCCCAGAAGATGATTGGTGCTGCGGTGACACCCCCTTTGCGGTCCCCAATGGTACAGACAGCACAACCTGGCCAGCGACCCCGGTCACACCCCAGGTGATAACCTTCAGCAAAGCCTATACCGGCCCGGGCAATACCGAGGACGAGACTTCCACCGGCCCGAATTTCCCCCGCCAGTATACCCTGACTGTCGATATCGCCAGCGGCCAGACCCTTACCAATATCGAGATCCAGGACCAGCTGCCGGATAACGTCCAGTTCATCGGCATCGACGCCGGGGGTACCACAGCTGGTTATACTGTGACCTCCCTGCCGAGTACCTCCACTCCAGGAGGGACGTTGTCCTTGAATTACGCCAGCGGAAGCGGGACGGTAGTGGTCACCTATGACTTTTATATCCCCGAATTGTATGACCAGGATGGGGACACGCTCTTTGATGAGCCGGTGATCGATCCACTCTCCGGCGATGATGTCTCTTCAGCCAATATCGCCTGGGTGGATGCTTCCTGGGATCCAGTAGACCCCCGTGATCCAGTAGCGCCCCTTACTTCCGATGCCACCTGCCCGACCTGCCCGCCGCTGCACACCCTGATGGATAAATCGCTGGCTATCCAGAAAAGCGTGGCTGTTGTGCCTGGCACCGGCGGAGGCCCGTTAGGCGACCAGGTTGCCCCGAATGCGATCCTGGAGTATACCCTTTCAATCCAGGTTTCAGATTACTTCACATTGGACAATCTGGTTGTCACCGATACGATCTCGGATGGCCAGCATGTTTTACCTGCCTCGACCTTCACACCTACGGTCCAGGTCAGCAGCAACCCGGGGGCTTTTGGCCCGCTAGCGTTTAACAGCTCGAATTATGAAATTAGCTGCGATTACACTGGCGCTACAATTACAGCACCTCCTCCTACAGAATGCACCATTGTCACGGGGGGTGCGACCGGTCAGACAACACTCACGTTCAGGCTGTCAGATGAGATCAATGCTAATTTGTCTGATGGGACGATGCGGGGTGGATGTGTCAATCCGGTTTCTCCCTTTGGTCTGTACTCACCCTGCGATCGCTCCAACCTGCGTGATGGGCCAACGACTGCAACGATCATTTATAGAGCCAAGGTGCTGGACCAATTTGTGGATGATTATCCTTCGGGCGATATCAGTGTTGACCAGGGAGATGAACTGGATAACACAGTGGACGTGACTGGAGATGTGCTAGACAACACTTCAGGTGGAGTAGTTGGAGTGGAGTCTGATGATGCCGCAGCCGGCACAGCCATCGGACGTGAAACCCTGTCTAAATCAATTTACGCCATAAATGGCGAGACAAATTCAGCTCTCTGGGATCGGGATGCGCTTGGTCGGGTCAGGGTAAATCCCGGGGATGTTGTGACATACGAGCTGGAATATGATCTATTGACCTCTGACGTCGAAGAACTTACCTTTGACGATTATTTCCCGCTGCCGGTTTTTGATGTTACCGACCCTGATGATGATGGTGCTGCTGGTCCTTCCTGGACATTCTCGAGTTCAGGGGGTATTCCTGCCCCGGGAGTTGTTGGTTTGCTCCTGCCCGGAGACACCTTTTATCAGTATATGACTGATGGGTTGAGTGGGGGTACGGGCACACTATCGCCCTCGACCAATAACCCAATTCCCACGCAGGATCCTGTGATCACGGCAGATGGCCTGAACAACAAGATCAATATCTATTACGCGGATTATGATGATACCCGCAATCAGTCCAAGACCGTGGATCTGCTGATCTCGATCACAGTTTCTGACGATCCCTTTGCGGACGGTCTGTTCCTGACCAACATGGCCCATGCCTTTGAGGGCAGCACCAATGCGGGCACGAATACCGAAAATGCGATTATCCAATTTGTGCTCGGTGAGCCGGTGCTGGTATCAACCAAAGGGATTATATGGTCCAGTAATGCAGATGCCAGTGTTGTGTTCGATCCCCTCCCGGCTGGCCCGGTTGGTATTACATTCCAGGACCCCTCTTTTGCACCCCGCTGGACAGGAACTCCAGGAATCATCAATTCCAGCGGCCTGGCTGCCAACCCGATCGACAGCGATCTGAGCGGCGTTGACGCTAGTGACACGGTCACCTTTGCCATCACGATTGAAAATCAGGGCAGCAGTATCAACGGCGCCTTTGACATCCAGCTCAGAGATATGATCGATACCGCTTTTTACCAGGTTCCTGCTACTGGAGCTGATCTGAACCTACAGGTTTATTACGGGGATGGCACTGGCCCAATTGCGTATAGATCTATCAGGCTCAACGGACCGAATCCGTTCTGCACGGCGAGCGCTAATGCCGATGATTGCGGCCTGGAATTATTTAACCAGGGCATCGAGCTGATCGATCCGGTCGGAGCAGGGGTCTGCTCTGCGCATGATCCCAATCTTGGCAATAACGTCATCCTCATCACTTATGATCTGGTCCTCAGGGATGATGTCAACCCTGGGCAGGCTCTGAACACGTCCTCTGTGTTCCATTATGCCGGCTCGGAGGGAGGGCCGAATCACCTGGAGGGGGTCAATCCCCTGGAGGATGACGCCACCGTAGATGTGATCGGTGGGCTGGAAAAGACCCTGGTGGAGACGGAGATTGTCTCAGCCACCAATGTGGATGATTTTATCAATGATATCTATGAGGCTGTCATTGGAGAATTGGTCACTTACCGGATCTCCGCCATTGTTCCTGAGGGGGAAGTGCCTGGAGCCAGGCTGGTGGATCATCTTGACGGTGGGCTGGCCTTTGTCTCCTGTGATGCTGCTGTCATTCCCAACCCGGCTGCTTCAGTGGGGATCTCAACTGATTTTGGCTCTGGCTCGACAACCGACTTTTCCAGTGTTTGCCCTGCGACCGAGGCTTCCGGAGTATCCAATAACGGACAGGATATCGTTTTCGATCTGGGGAACCTGGTCAACAGCGATCGGAACAACACTACCGAAGAACGGATCGTGATCACCTACCAGGTGGTTGTGCTGAATGTGAGCGGGAATCAGGCCGGGACACTCCTTGATAATCAGGTTGATTTCACGATGAATGCTGGCTCTGGCGACGTGGTGCTGGCGACAGCCGACGCCCAGGATGTGACGGTCATCGAACCGGCAGTAATAACTGAGAAATACACCCCGGCCGGGACGACCGGTACATCCACAAGCGGTGATGCTGGCGATCCGGTGTCCTACACGATCACGCTTAGCAATCCATCCACCCCGGCGGATACGGATGCCTTTGATGTGGAATTCAATGACAGTTTCCCGATGTGCCCGGACCCAACCGACGGGTCGGCGGTGCGTGACCTGGCAATCGATTCCCAGAGCGGCGGGGCCACTTTTATTCTGACCGGGGACAATACAGCCGGGTGGCAGTTGAGCGCCACTTATGATGGCGCTCCTGGAACTCCGATCGATTTTGCCCCGGGGGAGACGGCCACTGTCGATCTCTCCGGGACGCTGGCCTATTGTGTCACTCCGGGATTGTCGGTCGACAATACCGGGAATACGACCTGGACCAGTCTGAGCGGGGATTATGCTTCGGTGGCCCGATCGACCTATAACCCGGACGCCCTGGAGCGGACGGGCGGGGATGGCGTGAACGGTGCCCTGAATGATTATGCCAGCCAGGCTACAGCGAGCGCTGTGATTGTCAACCCGACCAACACCAAATACATCATCAGCACCTCAGAAGCCCATACCGGCCTGGTGAACGGGCTGGAAAATCTGGCCATTGGGGAGATCGTCCGCTTCCGCCTGGTGTCTGTCATTCCTGAAGGAACCAGCCCGAACTTCCAGATCAGGGATCTGCTGCCCGGGGGATTGATATTCCTGAACGATGACACATCTGTGGTCGCCTTTGTTTCCGATGGTGGCATCACGTCTTCGCCAGCTGGAACTCTTCCTGTACCGGCTGTCCCCAATATCTGCAACCAGGTCGGTTCAACTGCGGATGCCAGCACCCCGGTGATGGATCCGGCGAACTGCACCCTGGCCGACAACAATGTCAGCAGAAGCCCCAGCACCAGTCTGGACGGGGATGATGTCTTTGCCGTGCCGGGAAGGGATGTCTATTTCAAACTGGGCGACCTGGTCAACAACGACAGCGACGCGGATTCCGAGTATGTAGTGATCGAGTTCAACGCCCTGGCGCACAACTTCAGCACGAACCAGAACGATTTTGGGGATACTGTCACCAATCAGAGCCAGGTCTACATCACAGGCAGCCCCAATGGCGGTCTGTCAACAGCTGCAACGCTAAGAGTTGCTGAGCCAGTGATCAGCGTGACCAAATCCCTGGTTCCTCCTCTGCCAGTAGATGCTGGCGACCCCATCCAATATGAGATCGTTTTCAGCAATGCGGCCTCGGGTGATGCCGGGGCTACCGCTTATGACCTGGAGCTGACAGATACTTTCGATGCCTATCTCGAAGCCCTGACCATATCCTCCGTCAGCACAACGCAGGGTGGGGTCTGTGTGGGAGATGGAGCAGGGACAACAGCCTTCACTCACTCGGAATCTCTGGCAGCGGGCGCCCTGACAGTGGACCTTTCCTGCCTGGATCCGGGCGAGAGCGTCACGGTCAACGTGACCGGCAATGTGGTTGATAATGTTCCTGCCGGCACAACGCTGCTTAACAGCGCTGTGGGGACAGGGACCAGCCTGGAGGGCGCCAACGGCACGACTGGCAACTCCACGGGCTCTGACACCCCCGGAGCATCCGGATTGGACACAGGAGAACGCGACGGCAGCGATAGCGATACAGGCGGCCCCGATGATTATTATGATGCCGGTACTGCCAACCACAGCCTGGCCGTCCCTGTGATAAGCAAGTCCGTTGAGCCACCCGGTGAGTGGACCATCGGGGAAAGCTTCACCTACGACCTGGTCATTACCCTTCCGGAAGGCGTCACGCCGGATATGGTGGTCTATGATGACATACCGGATGGACTGGAATTCGTCAGCTACAACCTGATCACCACCACAGCCGGTGCTGGCAGTTTGCTGGTGGAGGATTTTGATGGTACTCTGCCATCTCCTGTTGTGACCGCGGCAGGGGGCTCTGGTGGAGACCTGGAATTGGACTTCGGGGATACCACCACAAACGAGGAATATCCCAATAACACAAACAACAACAGCTTCCAGGTTCAGATCACCGTTCAGGTCCTGAACATTGCCAGCAATCAGAACGGGGTCGTCCTCACCAACCAGGGCGAGCTGCGCTATTCCAGCGGCACAACTGCGACAGGCACAGTGGACATTGAAATCATTGAGCCGGTTCTGAACATCGCTAAAACGGTGGATGACGATACCCCGGGTCTGGGCCAGACCCTTACCTATTCTCTTGTTATTTCCCATGACCTGGATGGCGCTGGGGAGGACAGTCAATCTGATGCTTTCAACGTTCATATCACGGATACCCTGCCGGCGGGATTGAGCAATTTGACCAATATCACCACCTCCAGCACAGGGAACTGCGCTTCAGGATTCGATACCTCCGGGTCCAGCGCTTCAGTGCTGGATGTAGCCATTAACGAGATTCCTTACTCGCTGCCTGCCCCGGGATGTGTGGTGACGATCACCTTCGATGCCACGGTGGACAGCCCGCCGGATCCTAACACACCTGCATTGGGGAGCGTGATCGATAATACCGCTGAGATCACCTGGACGTCCCTGCTGGTCAGCAACGGTCAGGAGCGTTCTGGTGATGGCATCGCCGGCAACGTGGATGATTACGAGACAGCTGATACTCAGGCTGCAACGATCACCAATCCGGAACTGCGTGTTACCAAAGACGACGGGGTGGGAGTATATATCCCGGGTGATTCGGTTACCTATACCATCCTGGTGGAGAATATTGGCAACGCTGATGCGGTGAACGCGCTGGTGGAAGACAGTTTGCCCAGGGAAGTCAATCCGCCCAATGACCTCATGGTCAGCAGCTGGGATTGGGTATGTGCCGGCTCGACCGGCGGCGCCTCTGGCTGCACCGGCAGCCTGGGTCTAAGCGCTGATTTCAGCGATCTGGTGAACCTGCCAGCGGGTGCGTCGATCACTTACCAGGTGACTGCAAATATCCTCTCCTCCGCTGAAGGCGATCTGGTCAATACGGCCACAATCAGTATGCCAGCAGGGATCATAGAGCCGACCCCGGCTGACAACACAGCGACTGATACGGACATCCAGGAATCCCATGCGGATCTGAGCGTCACCAAGGACGATGGGGTGACGATCATCTCTCCCGGGGAGGTGATCACCTATACCATCGTAGTGTCCAACATCTCACCCAGTGATGTCAGTGGGGCAGTTGTGGGTGACCTGATTCCGGCTGAGATCGACTCCTGGACCTGGGACTGCTCGGCAGTGCCACCCACTGGCGGTGCCTCTGGCTGTGATGGCGTGACCGATTCCACAGCTGATTTCAATGACACGGTGAACTTACCAGCAAGTTCCTCGATTACCTACCAGGTAACTGCCCGGACGTCCCCGTCCGCCAGCGGCACGCTTACCAATCAGGTCACGATAGCTGTACCAACTGGTGTGATCGAGGACAATCCCGCTGACAACACTGCCAGCGATGCGGACGGCTTCCCGACCCACACCAAGACTCTCACTGGTGTGGTCCACGGTGTGGCAGCACCGCCGGATGTGGCAATCGGGGAGATTCTCATTTACGAGATCACCCTGGCTGTACCGGATGGCACCCTGCCCAATCTGCATCTGATCGATTCCCTTGATCAAGGACTGGCATTCTTGGGGTGCGATTCAATCACCGCACCCGGGCTTACTACCAGTGCCCCGGGTGGATTCACCGGGATCTGCGGCAGCCCTGTGGTTTCTGAACTGCCAGGCGGTAACCCGGAAGAGGTGAACCAGGGGCGGCGGGTGGATTACGATTTTGGGACCCTTATCAATTCCAGCGGTGGATTTGTGGACCTGGTGCTGCGCTACCAGGTTGTGGTCCTGGATAGTCTGGGCAACCAGAGCGTTTCCACACCGCCGCTGAATAATGATGCGGAATGGGTCTGGGATTCCGGTCAGCTTTCTGATCAAGCCGTGGGCGTCACTATTCTGGAACCGGATCTGACCATCAGCAAGAGCGCGGATCCGATCACGGTCTATCCGGGCCAGGTCACCACCTTCACACTGGTTGTGGAGCACTCGGCTTCCAGCCAGACCTCAGCCTACGATGTGGAGCTGACCGACATCATTCCGGCAGATTTGATCTACCAGCCGCCCATCCGTCATGTCAGCGGTCAGGCTCCTACGACAATTAGCGACGCGGGGGATCCAACCCTGGTCGTGACCTGGGATGAATTCCTGAACAACGGTGTGAATTCGGTGATCGAGATCGATGTCATGCTCGATCCGGCTTTCAATCAGCGCCGCTTTGTTCAAACCATCACCAATGACGCATCGCTGTCCTGGAGCAGTTTGCCAGGGGATTTCTCTGCCCCGCAATCTCCCTATAATACGCTTTCTACTGAGAGGCGCTACGATCCGCTGAGCAACATTGACATCTACAGTGCCGCTGATGGCGCCAGGATCAGAATCCCGCGCCTGCCAGACACCGGCTTTGCTCCTGGCAGGGTGACTGACCTTCCGGCCCAACCCCCCGCTGCTGCCTATAGGGATCTCAATGGACTCCGGCTGTGGATCCCGGATCTGGGAATATCCCTGCCGATCGTCAGTGTGCCAAACTCTCAGCAGGGCTACGACCTTACCTGGCTTGGCTCCCAGGCAGGCTGGCTGGAGGGCACTGCGTATCCATCGTGGAAAGGCAATACCGTGATCACCGGCCACGCCTACCTACCCAGCGGTTTACCCGGGCCGTTCGTGGATCTGGATCAACTGGTGTGGGGTGATGAGCTTATCCTTTATGCCAACGGCTACCGATATACCTATCAGGTCATAAACAACAGGCTGGTCTCCGGTGACGATCTCAGCATTCTGGGGCACAAGGATCAGGATTGGCTGACTTTGTTCACCTGCAAGGAATACAGTGATAATCTGGGTGGTTATCTGTGGAGGCAGGTAGTCCAGGCCGTTTTGATCGAAGCGGAAAAACTCAAGTAACCATCAACCCGGAAAAATAAACAAGCCCCGCATTATTAGAAAGCAGGGCTTGTTTTTATGTGAAATGGGAAGGGTTTGCTCTCAGATGAGCTGCTGGGGCTTGTCTGAGCTTCCAGGGGCTGTTTTTAACCCGGAAAGCAGGATTGATATGGATGCAGCTGACCGGGCCTGTCTGCAGGCGTTTCTCGCTGAGGCTATTTTTGGGGTTGATTCTGAGGGATTTTCCGGGATGAGGTTTCAGGCTTTCCAGGTGCGCTCCAGCACCCTGAGCCAGTTCTTCCAGCAGATGCCCTCCCTTTCTTCCCGGGAGAAACCAGCTGCTTCCAGCAGGTTCACCAGTTTCTGATAACCGCTCACATCACCCAGCTCAGAGGGGATTTTAGTACCGTCAAAATCCGATCCAAAAGCGACATGTTCGGTTCCGATCAGCTCGCTGATATGGAGGATGTGATTGATAATGGTAGAGATGGGGGCATCGTCCTTGGGGCGTACCCCACCATACAGGTCATTGACCGAGAAGATCACCCCTACCACACCTCCGCTTTCAGCGACGGCTTTGAGCTGGCTGTCGGTCAGATTACGGGCTTTGGGGACCAATTTATGAGCGGCCGTGTGGGAGGATACCAGGGGTACAGAGGAGCGCTTGGCAACGTCCCAGAAACCCTTTTGGTTCAGATGAGCCAGATCGATCAGTATCCCCATATCATTGCAGGCGTCGACCAGGGCTTTGCCTGCCGCGGTCAGTCCAGGCCCGCTGTCCGGATGCCCTGGGTAAACAAATGGAACCCCGCTGCCAAAGGCATTGGGTCTGCTCCAGGTGATGCCCAGCGAGCGCAGTCCCTTATCGTAGAATTCCTGCAGATTCTCTAGATCGGGCCGGATGGGCTCTGCGCCTTCCAGGTGCAGTACGGCAGCCATCACCTCGTTTTCAAGGCAGCTGCTGAGCTCCTGGAAATCCCTGACAATTTTCAGCTGGCCCTGGGAATCGTCCTGGATCCGGTGAAGGAGATCGATCATCTTCAGGGCTGAGCTGAGGGCGTAATCTTCCGGGAGTTCTGGCGCCAGGGGCACGCGGTAGCCGTCCTCGCTGAAGACTATTCTCTCTATCTCAGAAGGCACTTCGGGAGGGTCGGGGGTGTAAACCGCGAAAAACCCCCCGGCGAAACCACCCCGCCTGGCCCGGGGCAAATCCATCTGCCCCGATCCTCTTTCCAGGAAAGCCCTGGTATCAAGAGGATCAGCGGAGCTGGCGATCTTGCTGAGGATATCGTTGTGGCCGTCGAAGATTTTCATATTCTAATGGAGGCTTCGCAGCTGAGCGAGGATCGGTGTGAAGCACAACTTCTTAACCGAGGATCCTTGCAGGACCGACCGGATTGCCTGCCCACTAAGCTGGAAGCTGTGAAAAGTAAGTTGAGCTGATATTATATGATTGGTAATGATTCCTCTGGGGCCTGATGCGGGTTTACAGCTTGCTAAAATGCCTCGTATTGTGCTGCAGGATTTCCTTGTCTCCTGGTCTCTCTGTTCACCAGCCAATTTTCCAGTCTTATTACAGCGATCGGCCGAGCAGCGCCACAAGGTCTCTTTAATCCGGTCTTAAGAGAAGCAAAGCTGAACTGTTTTCTAGAACGCTTCTGTTTCATCATCGGTGCGGTCGAACTCAATCAGATCCCCGGTGATCGTGAAGATGGTCCTCTCGCAGATATTTGTCACCCGGTCAGCCGCCCGTTCCAGGTTGTGGGCAACCCAGAGGTGGAAAGTGGCCCGGTCGATGTTCTCCCGGTCTGAGATCATCAATTCCAGCAGATCCTGGTAGATCATATTGTAGAGCAGATCGACCTGATCGTCCTCTTTGGGGATGGAAAGCGCGGTCTGTTTATCCAGCTCTACAAAGGCATTGAGAGCCCGGTGCAGCATATCGGCTGTGATCTCGGCCATCTTGGGGATGTTCACCAGCTGCTTCAGGGGCGGCTGATCTCCCAGACGCATGGCGATGCGGGCGATGCCCTTGGCGTAGTCCCCGATGCGCTCCAATTCTCCGGCGATGTCGATGATCGACGAGAGCCGCCGCAGGTCGGTGGCCATGGGCTGCTGGGTGGCGACCGTGATCAGGGCTTTGCGTTCGATCTCATATCTTCTCTCATTGATCTGGTTGTCCTGGTCATAGAGGACTTTAGCGTACTCCAGATCCCGCTCTACCAGTGATTTGACGCAGCCCAGGACAGCTTTCTCAACGATGCCACCCAGTTCCAGGATGGCGTCGTTCAAATCCCTGATCTTGCTATCGAGAGTCTCTCTGGTTTCTCTGGCCATGATTAACCTCGTTCGAATCTATGCCCGCCCTGCCGGGATGGGCATTGGCTTTCTCTATCCAGTCTAAGTCAGCCAGCCTGCAGCGGAAAGGGATAGAGGCTATATGTGAATATAATTGTGGATACAGTATATCATCCAAATCTTCCCTGAATATAGTCCTGGGTCCGCTGATCCTGGGGATTGGTAAAGATCAATTCAGCGCGGTTGGTCTCGACCAATTCTCCCTGGAGCATAAAGGCAGCGATGTCAGCGGTTCTGGCAGCCTGCTGGACGGAATGGGGGACCAGGACGATGGTATAGTCCTTCTTCAGTTCCTGGAGGGATTCCTCCACCTTTCCGGTGGAGATGGGATCAAGCCCGGAAGTAGGCTCATCGAGCAGGATCACTTCTGGCTCGAGGGCCAGGGAGCGTGCCAGGCATAAACGCTGCTGCTGTCCGCCTGAGAGGGCCACCGCAGGATCGTCCAGGCGGTCTTTGACTTCCTCCCACAGAGCGGCTTTGATCAGGCTGCTTTCCACCGCACCCTCCAGCCGGTCGGGATCGTTTATCCCGGCAACGCTCAGTCCGTAGGTCAGGTTCTCGCGTATGGAAAGCGGCAGCACTACAGGACGGGCAAAGACCATCGCCACCTTGCGGCGAAGCTGGATGACATCATAGGATGGCTGGAAAATATCCTCCTGGTCCAATTTGACTGTGCCCTGCATCCGGACGACATCAGCCAGGTCGTTCAGCCGGTTAAGGGTCCGCAGCAGGCTGGATTTGCCTCCCCCAGCGGGGCCGAAGATCACAAAGATCTGGTTAGCCGGGATCTCCAGGCTGATATCGCGCAGAGACTCGGTGCCGTCGGAGTAAGTCAGGCAGAGTTTGTGGATGGTGATCTTGTTCATGGTCCCTCTACCATTGCCTGCGGGCCCGGGCCCGGGAGCGGATGGTGGTGGCGATCAGGTTCATGCTCAGCACAAAGACCAGCAGCACCAGCGCTGTGCCGTACTGGATCTTGACCGGCATGCCAGGAACCTGGGTGGATATCACGAAAAGGTGATAGGGCAGGGCCATGGTGGCGTCCAGTGGGGAGTGCGGCAGGCGGGGAAGGAAAAAGGCCGCCACCGTGAATAGAATGGGAGCGGTTTCCCCGGCCGCGCGCTCCAGGCCGAGGATCACCCCGGTGAGGATGCCGGGAAGAGCCTGGGGGAGGACGATCCGGCGGATGGTCTGCCACTTGGTGGCCCCAACGGAGATGCTGACCACCCGGAATGCCTGGGGGACAGCCCGCAGGGCTTCCTCGGCGGTGCTGATGATGACCGGCAGGGTCATGATCGACAGGGTCAGCGAGCCGGCCAGGATGCTGGTCCCGAATCTCAGGAAGAGCACAAACAGCCCCAGACCGAAGAGCCCGTAGACGACCGAGGGAATCCCCGCCAGGTTGATGATGGCGATGCGGATCAGCTGGGTCGCCCGGTTGTGCGGGGCATACTCGGACAGGTAAATTGCCGCCCCGAGGCCCAGGGGGACGGCGAAGATAGCTGTGCCCAGGGTGAGAAGGAATGTTCCCACAATGGCCGGTAGGATGCCTCCAGCCCGCATCCCCTCGCGGGGGAAAGCACTGAGGAATTCCCAGTTGATGGCCGGGTAGCCCAGCACCACGATGTAGATGACCACCGCCGCGATGGGGAGCACGGTCAGTAAGGTCATCAGGGAAAGAAGCCCAAAACCAAAGCGCTGCTGCTGGAGCCGAAAGGATCTTTTCATAATCAAGAAAGGATGCGGTCCTGCTTCCTCTTCTGGCCGTAGACCACCGCGGAGGCGGTGATATTCACTACCAGGGAGATCAGGAAGAGCAGAATGCCGATCATAAATAAGACATGATAATGGGAGCTGCCGTTGGCTACCTCGCCCATCTCGGCCGCTATGGTGGCGGTCATGGTCCGCACCGGGGAAAGTAGGTCTCTCAATCCTCTGGGCATGATGGGAGCGTTTCCAGTGACCATCATCACCGTCATGGTTTCTCCGATGGCCCGGCCGATGCCCAGCATGACCGCGGTCAGCACCCCGGAGCGGGCAGCAGGCAGGGTCACCCGCCAGATGGTCTGCCACTCGGTCGCGCCCATGGCCAGAGAGGCATCCCGGTAGGATCTGGGGACAGTGTTCAGGGCGTCTTCTGCCACAGAGACCACGGTAGGGATGGCGATTCCGCCCAGCAGGAGGGCTCCGGCCAGGGCGGAGAGGCCGGTAGGCAGATTGAAGAGGATCCGGAGATAAGGCGACAGCACCAGCATGCCCAGAAAGCCCAGCACCACCGATGGCAGCCCGCCCAGCACCTCCACCAGTGGTTTAAGGACCTCCCGCAGCCAGCGGGGAGCGATTTCCGACAGATAGACCGCACTCCCGATGCCAAAAGGCACGGCGATAAAAGCGGCGCCGATGGTGATCAGCAGCGACCCGCCTATTAGGGGGAGGACCCCGAAATAACCCTCGATGGGGTACCAGCGGTCTGAGAAGAGGTCATCCAGCTTTACCTGCCCCAGAGCGGGCAGACCTTCAAGCATCAGGAAGATAAAGATCAATCCCACAAAAATGATGGCAGAATACCCGGCGCCTTTGATCAGCAGGTTGATGGCGAATTCTTTCAGGGCTGGTTT
>JANTFT010000007.1 GCA_024763275.1 Anaerolineales bacterium
ATGATCCTGGCCTCTACGCCTGTCAGGCTGGAAGGCAGCTCAACGTAATTCACGCCGTCAAAACCACCTCCCTTTTCTACCGGCTCATTCTTCCAGGTGATCCGGAACAGGTTGCGGGAAGTGATATCCCAGAGACCAATTTTCTTGAGATCTTCCTTGACACTATCAGGAATCAGTTCAGGGTTTTTCATTTGCGCAAAAGTCGGAACAATGATATTGCGCTCCCGGGCTCGTTCCACCGTTCTTTCCAACTGTTTTTCATCAATATGCAGATCAATCATGTTCTTCTTCCTTTCATAAATTAAGAAATTTTTTCGATTTACCAACCTTATTCACCAGCGGTCTTATCTGCCTGCTCTTGCTTCACCTCCAAATCTTCTCGGACAATATACAGCGGCCTGTCCCTGGCCTCATCATATAAGCGGCCGATATACGCACCCAGGATGCCCAGGGATATCAGCTGCACTCCCCCCAGGAACAGGACCGCTATTAAAGTGGTGGCCTGTCCCAGTAAGGGATGGGATCCGGTCATCCGGAGAATGACCACTGCTGGAATAGCCAGGATGCTCAATCCAGCCACAAAGAATCCCAGATAGGTTGCCAGCTGCAGCGGGAAGTATGAAAAGCCCGTTATGGCATCGCTGGCCAGCCGGAACATCTTTTTGAGAGGGTACTTGGTTTCTCCCGCGAACCTTTCAGCTCTCTCATATTCCACACCGGTCTGTCTGAACCCCACCCAGACTGACATCCCCCGCAGGAAGCGGTGTTTCTCCCGCATGCCGTTCAGCACCTGGACCACCTTGCGGTCCAGCAGGCGGAAGTCACCGGTATCCATCGGCAGGTTGATGTCTGTGATGCGCTGGATCAGGCGGTAAAAGGCCGCTGCAGAAAACAGCTTGAACCAGCTTTCACCCTCTCTTTTTGACCGGACCGCATAGACAACCTCGTATCCTTCCCGCCATTTTTCAATCAGCTGCAGGATGACTTCCGGGGGATCCTGCAGGTCAGCGTCAATGATGATCACTGCCTCTCCCTGGCTGCGGTCCAGACCCGCGGTCACAGCGATCTGATGCCCAAAATTACGGGCAAAAATGACCGGGACAATTTTATCATCTTTAGCCGCTAAATCCAGGATGGCTGCTGTAGACCCGTCGGAGGAACCGTCATCAACCATCACAAATTCCCAGGATTCCCCGGTTCCATCCATGACCGCACTTACCCGGTCATACAGAGCCTGGATATTGTCAATCTCGTTATAGATGGGAGCGATGATAGTATAGATGGGCTTACCTCTCATGGTTTACCTGCCTTTCCCGGATTCACCGGAAATCAGCTTTCCAACAACTTCCTGACGCTTTCCAAATCCGGTGGAATTACAGGCGCCTCACCGGCTGCCTGTCTGGCTGCTTTGACGTCCTTCAAACCACTACCGGTATTCAACACCAGCACAGGATCGTCTTCTGCGACCAGTCCGTCCTCAAGGGCCTTCTTCAATCCCGCATAAGAAGTCGCCCCGGCAGGTTCCGCGAAAATTCCCACCTCCCCCAGGTCCGAGATCGCCTGCAGGATCAACTCATCCTCCACTCCGACATAGGCTCCTCCGGTCTGGGTGGCAGCGCGCAGGGCCCGTAAGCCATCGCTGGGCAGATTCACCGATATGCTGTCCGCCAGTGTGTCAGCCGCAACCGGAAGGATCTCCTCCTTGCCGGAAAGGAAGGCGTTGTATATAGCGGCAGAGCCAGTGGACTGGCAGCCGAAGATCCGCGGCATGGTCTGGATCTGGCCAATTTCCAGCAAGTCTTTAAACCCCTTATGAATTCCAGAGATGATGTTGCCATCCCCTACGGAAACGAAAACCGCCAGCGGCCGGTCAAGAGGGTTCTCAAGCAGCACCTGCTCCCAGATCTCAAAGGCAGCGGTCTTCTTACCCTCTGCCGTAAAGGGGTTGTAACCTGTGTTGCGATTGTACCAGCCGTATTCCTCGGTTGCTTCCAGGGAAAGCTGGTAAGCCGCGTCGTAGTTGTCATCCACCAGGATCACCCGGGCTCCATAGATCAGCAGCTGGGCGATCTTGGCTGGCGGAGCGGTTTTCGGCGCGAAGATGACCGATTCCTGGTCCACTGCTGCGGCCATACCTGCCAGGGCCGCCCCGGCATTTCCGGTGGAGGCTGTGACCACTACCTCAGCCCCAATCTCTTTGGCACGCGCTACCAGCACAGCGCTGGCCCGGTCTTTAAAACTGGCCGTGGGATTACTGCTCTCATCCTTGACCCAGAGCTGTTTTAATCCCAGTTTTTCCTTAAGTTGAGGAGGAGAAAACACAGGAGTCCAACCCGCGGACCGCAGGGTGGTGCCTTCCCCGATCAGATTGGAAACCGGAATTAGCGAAAAATAGCGCCACAGGGAAAACTCATCCTTTAAAATCAGGTCAGCTGGTTCCTTCCCTTTCAGATTCTCATAATCCAGCATAACATCCAGAATACCGTTATCTTCCGGACAGGTATAGGTCACCTCATCTGGCTGATAGGTCTTCCCGCAAACAGAACATCGATAACCGACAAAACTTCCCATGCTACTATGCTCCTTCTTTCTTATCTAACATCAACTCACTTTATTCAGCCCCAGCACCTTTTCCGGTGTGATAGGAAGGTCACAAATGCGCACCTGGATGGCATCATACAGGGCGTTGGCTACCGCAGGCGCTGTAGGAACAAGGGGAATCTCGCCAACTCCCTTAGCCCCATAGGGTCCACTGGTCTCAGGTACTTCGAGAATGATGGTCTGGTAGTTTTCCGGCAGATCCAGCGCAGTGGGAAGCAAATACTCAGTAAAACTATCCACCCAGGACTCACCTTTGCGGAGCATAGTTTCAGAAAGGGCATATCCCAGACCGGTCGCTACGCCGCCTTCTATCTGCCCCTCAACCCCCAGCCTGTTGATCACTTTACCAACGTCATGGATGGCGGCAAGATGTGTCACTTCCACAGTACCGAGGTCAGGGTCGACCTCAACCCTGACCACCTGGGCTCCAAAGCAGTACAGCACATGGGGCATCCCGATAGGCAGGTGCTGGGGAGTGGTCTCTTCAGGATAAGGAAAACTAAAGGTGCTCTCGGCTTCCAGGGTGATGGAATCCTCTGCCAGCCTGCTGATGAACTCGACTGCTGGAATTTCACTGCCGTCGGGTTTGAGAACCATGCCATTTTGATAGTTAAGCTGGTCTGCGGGGATGTCCAACAGCCTGCCGGCCCCCTTCAGAAGAGCCTGGATCAATTTCTGAGAGGCATCTACCAGGGCATTGCCGACCAGATAAGTCATCCGGGATGCGCAGGTTACGTTTCCGTTGGGAGTTACCAGGGTATCGAGCGGCAAACTGCGCACCTGGTCAAAGGGAATTCCCAATGACTCCGCGGTGATCTGCTCCGCTGCGGCAGCCAGCCCCTGTCCCAGATCGGGAGATCCCAGATAAATTAAAACGCTTCCATCGGGAGCCCATTCCAGTTTGTGGCTGGAATCATCAGGCACATTGGCACCCAAACCCATCGATTGGGCTGCCAGGGCAATGCCTACTCCAGACAATTTCCCCTCCGGGGTTGGTACAGCCCTGAACTCTTCCACGAGCTCCCTGCCCTTCTGCAAACACTTTGTGAGAGCAAGAGCTGAATCGTTGATGGTCACTTTAGTGAAAATCTGATCGCCGGGATGCAAAATGTTCTTTTCCCGGATCTGGATGGGGTCAAGCTCCACTTTCTCCGCCAGCATATCCAGAGCGCTTTCCACCGCGAAATGGGTCTGCGGGCTGCCGAATCCCCGCATCGCCCCTGAGAGGGGAGAATTTGTGTAAACCACAAAGGTATCCACCCGTACATGGGGAACTCGATAGGATCCGGTCATGGTTTCGGTGAGTATCATGGCAACCGCCGGCCCGTAAGACGCATAGGCGCCGGTATCCATGTAAGCCTCCGCCTGCACAGCAGTTATCGTCCCATCCTTTCTTGCTCCCAACTTGTAGTGAATATGAGCAGGATGGCGTTTGGGATGGGCCAAAAAGGATTCCCGGCGGCTGTTGACCAACCTGACCGTTCCCTGGATCTTCCAGGCTCCCAGCGCGGCCAGAATGGCCAGGCTGGAATCTTCCTTTCCTCCGAACGCGCCGCCGATCACAGCGCCTTTTACTCGCACCCGATCTACCGGCATGTTCAAGGCAGCAGAGATTGCCGCCTGGTCGGTGAAGGGATGTTGAGAACTGACCCAGACGGTTACGGTCCCATCATCCTCCCAGACCGCCAGAGAGGCTTCCGGTTCCATGTATCCCGGGGAGATCCTGGGCAGAGAGAAGGTCTTTTCAACGATAACATCAGCCTCCTGGAAGCCGATCTCCGGATCCCCATCTCCAACATGGATCTCAGAGACCACATTGCCATCCGGATGCAGTTGGGGCGCATCCGCCTGAACCGCTTCGAGGGGATCAAATACTGGTTCCAGCTCCTGATAGCGGATCTTTACGCTTTCCCGGGCTTGTTCAGCCGCTTTGAGTGAACGGGCTATCACCAGAACTACCGGTTCACCCAGGTGGCGAACCACTTCCCAGGCCAGAGAGGGCTGGTCCTGGATCAAAGGGCCAAATACCTTTTCGCCAGGAATATCCTCGGCGGTGATGACTGCCTGGACTCCCGGAACCCTTACAGCCGCCGAAGTGTCTATTTCCAGAATGCGGGCATGGTGGTGTGGGGAACGGAGGATCACACCATAGCTGAGATTCTCTACTGGTAAATCCGCCGTGTAGAGGGCTTTCCCGACAGCCTTTTCCCAGGCATCTTTGCGGATGACCCCTTTCCCTATGGATTGGTAATTTTCAGTCATTTTGCTCCCCCTTCACCACCAGATGCACGGCGTCCAGCATCTTGTTGTAACCTGTGCAGCGGCAAAGATTGCCAGAAAGGCCCGCCCTGATCTGCTGATCCGAAGGGCGGGGATGGTGATCGAGGAGCGCCTTGGTCGCCAGCACCGCGCCGGGTGTGCAGTAGCCGCACTGGACAGCTCCCGCTTCCACGAAAGCCTTTTGAATAGGATGGTAGCCCTCTTGGGGGGTGATCCCTTCAATGGTGGTTACCTGCTGCCCCTCTACCTGGCCGATAAACACCAGGCAGGAGTTGACCGGCCGTCCATTGATGATCACCGTGCAGGCTCCGCACTCACCTTCACCACCACAAGCATCCTTGGCTCCTGTCAGTCCTAAATCCTGGCGCAGGACATCGAGCAGGGTCCGGTTGGGCTCGCTTTGCAGGGCTATTTTCTCTCCGTTCAATGTGAATTCCACTTTGATCTCTTTCATCCCATCCTCCCCCTAGCCTGTTCCGCAGCTGCTTCCAGAACCCTGGCCACGATCACTCCTGCCGCATGCAAACGGTATTCCTCTGTGGAACGAATATCTGTGATGGGCCTGACCTCCTCCCGCGCCTGCTCGCCAGCTTTCTCAAAGACCTTTCTGTCAGGAACCTTGCCGCACAGAGAGCTCTCCGTTTCCCGGCAGCGGATGACCACCGGGCCGACTGCTCCCAGGGCAACCCGGGCTTTTGAAACAGAGCCCTTTTTATCCAATACCACCGTGGCTGCGGCATTTACCACAGAGATCGCCATTCCTTTTCTCTTGCCAACCTTTATGAAATGTGAGCCCCAGCGGCCAGTCAGAGGTCGGAAGGAGATACTGTGAATGAACTCTCCCTCCTCAAGGGCAGTCTGGCCGGGACCGATCACCAGGGATTCCAGAGGAACTTCGCGCTCGCCAGACAGGTTCTGGATCAATACGCTTGCCTCATAAACGAGCAGCGGCGGCAGTGTGTCCGCCGCCGGAGAGGCATTAGCGATATTTCCACCCAGAGTGCCCCGGCAGCGGGTTTGAGTAGAGCCGACGCTCTCCGCGGCTATCCGCAAAGCAGGATTCAGGTCGCTGACCAGCTGGGATTCAGCAATTTCCTGGTGGGTTGTCATCGCCCCGATGACCACCCGGTCCCCCTGGTCCTCAATGAATCGGAGAGACCTAATCCCGCTTGTGTCTACCAGAATCTTAGGAGCCGATTTTCCCCGCCGCAATTGGGGGATGATGTCTGTACCCCCGGCCAGGATCCGCGCTCCTGGCTGACTGAGGTTTTCTTTCAACTCAGCCACATTCCTGGGTCTAAGATAATCAAATTCCTGCATAAAAACAAACTCCCTCAATCTACAAAGGAACTGATCAGCTTGTGGCCGAACACATCCACCAGCCCTTTGTCCGTCATTCCCAGATCGGGAACGGTTGGCAGCCCGATAAAGGAAAGCGTCATAAAGGGAGCAGGCAGGGTACCACCAAGCTCGTGGTAAATATGGTTGATCTCTCCCAGATTCGCGATGATCCTGTCTACCGGTTCTTCACTCAGCAGACCACCGATCGGGAGGGGAAGCCTGCCCAACACTTCCCCCTGGGACACTATCACGAATCCGCCCTGCATCTTCTCCAGCTCGGAAGCACACACCGCCATGTCACTGTCGTTGCTGCCGGCGACGATGATATTGTGATGGTCATGGGCAATGGAGGACGCCAGGGCGCCATTCTTCAGCCCAAAACCCTTAACAAAACTGATCCCGATGTTGCCGTTCTTGCCATGGCGCTCCACAACAGCTAACTTGAGGATGTCATTCTCAATATCGGGTATCACCCTGCCATCAATGACATTCAAGATGGCCTGCCGTTTGGTATTGATGATCTGGTCGGGGTACAAATCTATCACCCAGACCCGAGCCTGATCCTGGTCATGGGGCAGCTCAAAGTCCTCTGCTTGATCGCCCCTGGTCAGCTTGACTGTTTTGAACAGCCAGTCTGGATATTCCGGTCGGGGAAGCTTCCCGATATATTTACCACCTGCGACAACCTGCCTGCCTTTGAAGAACACCTGGTCCGGACGGATGTTTTCCAGATCATCGGCCAGGATGATGTCAGCCCACCTTCCAGGTGAAAGGGATCCCACCAGGTGCTCGATCCGGAAATGCTTGGCAGCGTTGATCGTTGCCATCTGGATGGCCTGCATGGGAGTCAAGCCCAGCTCAATAGCCCGGTTGACCATAAAGTCTATATGGCCTTCCTCAAGGATCTCATCGGGATGTTTATCATCCGTGCAGAACATCAGATGCTGGGAATAGGTCCCTTCCCTGACCACACCCTCCAGGATCAGATCCAGATTCCTTTCCGTGCTTCCTTCCCGGATCAATACAGCCATGCCCAGACGCAGCCGGGTCAGGGCTTCCTGATAATCCACGCATTCATGGTCATCTGTCAGTCCACCGCAGGCGTAAGCTACCAGCTCTTTTCCAACCCGGCCGACAGCGTGGCCATTGCAGATCTTTCCCAGGCGCTGGGCTGCTTCGATCTTCAGCAGGTATTCATCCCGCATCTCCAGGACCTTGGATGGATCCAGCTCGCCCAGACTGACCGCCTCGGGCCAGGTCAGGATCTCGCTGACAGCCCGCAGGTCCAGCTCCCCGCCGGTGGTTTCCAATCCAGGAGCAGTGGGAACGCGGGAGGAAACTTCCAGGAAGATATGATAATCGAGTTTATCCAGGGAATGCAGCAGAGCCTTAAAACCTGCCAGCCCAGCTACGTTGGCGATTTCCATCGGGTCTGCGAGCATCACAGTCGTGCCCCGGGGAAGCAGCAGCTGAGATAGATTTTCCGGTATTACCAGGGTGGAATCCAGGTGCACGTGGGTATCGATAAACCCGGGCAGGGCGTACCTGTCCCCACCGTCCAGCACCTGAACTGCCTGGTAATCTCCAGCGTAAGGCGTGACGATCCGGCCGTCTTTGACCCCAATCGAACCCGGCTCTACAGTGCTGTTGTAAACGTTGACCACCTGGACATTGTCAACCCGCAGGTCCAGCGGCAGTTCACCGAGAGCTGCCCGGATCAAATCCTTTCGTTTTGCTAAACTGATCATGGATCACAGACCGCGTTGACCGCGGATGTAAGGCAAACCGAGGGCCGCCGGAGTTCCAATGCGTTTACGGTTCGCCTCCCGGGAGCCAATCACCAGGAAGATCACCGTGAAGGCATAGGGCAGCATCTTCAGGAAGAAACCGTAATAAGTGTTGTAGAAGAACGGATTTGCCAGACCCAGAATGGTGGATGGACCCTGTATATCCAGCACCAGCCGGCGCAGGGCACCGAAGGTAAAGGCTCCGAAAGCCGCCTGAACTGGGTTCCACTGGGCAAAGATCACCAGACCAATAGCGATCCACCCCTGGCCGGATGTGGTCAAGGAACCGAACCAGCCTGGAGAGATCGATAGGCTGATGGTCGCGCCAGCCAGCCCTGCCAGTAAGCCGCCTACGAAGACATACATGTACCGCAGGAAATAGACCCGAATACCAAGTGTATCCGCTGCCGCAGGATACTCACCTACCGCGCGCAGATGCATCCCGGGCCGGGTGCGGTTGATATAGTACCAGGCCAGGGGAACGAACAGATAGCCGATATACACCATGATGCTCTGATTTGTGAAAAAGATCCTTCCCAGGACCGGAATCCGGTCCAACAGGGGCAGGGTCAGCTTCGGGAGCTGGGGGACGACATCACGTAAACTTGTCAGCCCTTCCCCGAACACCAGACTTATCCCGGTAGCGAGGAAATTCAGTGCCAGTCCGCTGATGACCTGATCTGCCTGGAGGGTGATGGCGATGAAGGCGTGCACCTGGCTTACCAACCCGGCAGCCAGCATGGCTACCAGCAGGCCAATCCAGGGATCATTGGTCGCTGCAGTTGCCTTATAAGCGGACATAGCGCCTAAGAGCATCATGCCCTCTACACCGAGGTTGAGAACACCAGACCTCTCAGAAAAGATCTCTCCAACAGTCGCGTATAGAAGAACTGTGCCGGTGGCGACCCCGGAAGCTAAAATAATTAACCAATCCATTTATTCCTCCACCCTGCGGATGACCCGCACTCGCTTACGCAGGAAGAAATCGCTAGCGATCAAGGACACCATAATCACACCTTGTATCAAAGTCGGGATTCCGGAAGGCTGAACCTCCCGGCCGGCCAGGATCAGGGCGCCAAATAGAATAGAAGCCAGGATCACTGCCAGCGGGTTGAGTTTTGCCAGCCAGGCGATAATAATACCGGTATACCCATATCCAGGAGAGATAGCTCCTTGAAGCCGGTGAACCACACCGCTGATCTCCGACATGCCTGCCAACCCGGCCAGAGCCCCGGAGACCATCATCACCAGCACGATATTCCTGCCGATTTTCACACCTGCATATTCGGCGGCGCGGGGGTTATCGCCGATCAGCCGGATCTCATAGCCCCACTGCGTTTTAGCTAAGATGAACCAGAGAATGATGGCAGCCCCGATGGCGAACAGCAGCCCCATATGAGTGGTCAATCCACTGAAGACCTTCCAGCGCTTGGCAAAATCGGACAGTCGTGGCAGCCAGGCATTGCGCTGGAACATCCGCGACATCTGGAAGCCTTTGTCTGTCCAAACTGCGTAAATGAAGTAGTTGTTCCACTCAATGGCAATGTAGTTCATCATCAATGTGGAAATGATCTCATTGACATTGTAGCGGGCTTTCAGTAATCCGGGGATGAAACCCCACAAAGCTCCGAAGAGCATCCCAAAGACAGCCATGGTGCTAATGAAGAGCCATTTGGGCGCGTCCTCGGGCAGCACCGGAAGCAGCACCACCATACTGGCTCCAAATGCGCCCAGGAAGAATTGGCCTTCCGCACCGATGTTCCACAATTTCATTCGAAAGGCAATCGAACAGGCCAGCCCGACCAAGATGAGTGGAGTGGCTTTGACCATCGTGTCCGAGATCACACCCAGACTGCCAAAAGAATACTTAGCTATGTGGTTATAGACTGCCCAGGGTTGACCACCGGCGATTTTGATTACCAGAGCTCCCAGCAGCAGGGCGATCACGACTGCCACAATAGATAGGAGAGGAGACAGCCACCGGGGAGGATTCTCCACCCGGTCTTCGAACTTGATACGATAGGGGAATGCCAGCCCCCTGGCAGATTCTTTTACCTCTACTTTACTCATTTCTGGCAACTCCTTCGCCCTCGATCTGTTCCAGACGTGTCCCGGTCATCATCATACCGATCTTGTTGATGTCATTATCCCGAATCTCGCCCATGATCTCCCCTTCATAAATGACATAGATCCGGTCACTCAAGGACAGCAGTTCCTCCAGTTCCTCTGAGATCAAAAGAATGGCTGCCCCAGCGTTCCGCTGGGCTAGCAGCAGCTTTTGAACGCCTTCGATCGCTCCCACATCCAGTCCGCGGGTAGGCTGAACCGCAATCATTAATTTTGGTTCGCTGGATATCTCCCGGGCCAGGATCACTTTCTGGAGGTTCCCTCCAGAGAGCAGGCGGACCGAAGTATCGATGGTCGGCACCATGATATCGAAGGCTAGTTTAAGATCCTCAGCATAGTTCTCCGCCTCAGACATATTCAGCAGCCCGTTCGAGCCGATGGGAGCTTGATCATAATTCTTCATGATCACGTTGTCCGTCACGCTGAGGTTCGGAGCTGTTCCCACCTGGGTTCTGTCAGCCGGGATGAGGGAAATCCCATGCCGAATGCCCAGTTTCACAGGCTTATTCGTGACATCCTGGTTGTTGACAAGAATGCGGCCTTTCGTCACCGGCCGCAGACCGGCCAACGTCTCTGCCAGCTCTTTCTGGCCATTTCCGGCAACTCCTGCCAGTCCAACAATCTCTCCCTGCCGGACATTCAGGCTGATCCCGTTCAATGCCGGTAGCCCCTTGTCATTTTTGGCTTCCAACTCTTCCACAGAGAGGACCATGTCCCCAGCATGGGCTTCACTCTTTTCCACCTGGAAAACCACATCCCGCCCAACCATCAAGTGGGCCAGGTCTGCCCGGGTGACATCCCCGGTATTCAGCCCGCTGGAAGTGACTTTACCCTTCCGGAGAACAGTGACCCGGTCGGAGATATCCATTACTTCGTGCAGTTTATGGCTGATGAACACCACGGATTTGCCCTGCTCTGTCATTGAACGCAGGGTGTTGAATAATTCGCTGATCTCAGTAGGAGCAAGCACTGCGGTAGGCTCGTCCATAATCAGTACGTCTGCACCACGGTACAGCATCTTCAGGATTTCCACCCGCTGCTGCTCTCCCACAGAGAGCTGCCAGACTTTCGCCGCCGGATCCACATGGAGTCCAAATTTACCTGCCATCTCCCCTATTATTTGATTGTACTTAGGGAGCTGCATCCGGAAACGGGGTTCTTTCAGCCCCAGGAGTATATTTTCAGTCACACTCTGGGAAGGCACCAGCATGAAATGCTGATGCACCATTCCAATGCCTTCCTCGATAGCTTCGCGGGGGGATCCAAATTCCACCACTTTACCGTGCAAACGTATGGTACCTTCCTCGGGGCGATAAAGGCCTGCCAATACGTTCATAAGGGTGCTTTTCCCCGCTCCATTTTCGCCTAGCAAGGCATGCACCTCGCCTTTACGCAAGTCAAAATCCACCTTGTCGTTGGCTAAAACGCCGGGAAAGCGTTTGGTAATTCCCCGCATGCTGACAACATTTTCAAAGCCGTTTTCAGATCTTTCTTCATCCATCAGATACCACCGCGTCTAGGATTGAATAGAAAATCAGGGAAAAATAAAAAAAATAATTCCGGCAATCAGCAGTGGGTGGCCAGATCCTGCGGGCCACCCACCACAAGTTAGAGTTTACAGATCGGGAAGTTCAGCAGTGATGTTCTGATTCCACCAATACATACCATAGGTAGCTTCGCCGAGCGGAGGTGCAAATTGGTCAATATCTCCCTGGGTCATGCGTTCTCCCTCAGGAACAACCACATTGCCCTGATTGTCGATAATGGGTCCGGCAAAGACATCAAAACGGTTGAATTCACCAGCCAATGCTGCGGCCATAGTATCTTTCACCAGCTGCAGATCCTCTTCAGGCAGACTAGCCACACCGGGCTGCATTTCCTGGCCTTCCATAAAACCGTAGAGCCCCACTCCACCGGTGGAGGCATCAAAATACTGCCATCCATATTCATAAGTACCGGCCATAACCTCTTCGGTGATCTCGGTAAATACAGGTCCCCAGTTCCAGTAGGGAGCGGTCAGGCATTCCGGAACCGTGCAGGAACCAGACCAGTCATAGGTGATGCCGTAGACGCCTTCACGATCAGCAGCGGCCAGAGCGGAAGCCGGGGTATCAGCGCCGGTCATTACCACATGGGCGCCAGCGTCGAACAGGGAATCGGCAGCTTCACGCTCAATGATCGGGTCATGCCAGGTGTTGATCCAGCGGATATCCAGAGTGCACTCCGGGCAGGTCTTCTGGATGCCCAGGGCATAGGCATTGAACAGACGGAACTCTTCGGGGATGGGGAATGTCGCCATACCGCCGATAATAGTCTCGCCATCTGCCTTAGCTCGAGATCCAGCGATCATGCCAGCCATGTATTTCATCACTTCCATTTCGCCAAACATGTTGCCGAAGTTGGTCGTGTTGGATTTATAACCGCTGATGTGGATGTAGCCGATATCGGGGAATTCCTCCGCGACCACTTCCATGGAGTCCATATAACCAAAGGACCCACCAAAGATCAGATCAAAGCCTTTCCGGGAAAGGGCCCGGAAGACCTGCTCAGAGTCAGCGCCTTCAGCTACAGATTCCACGTAAGCGGTATGAACTCCGTCCACATTCTCCTGGAGGTAATTCATGCCGTCGTACTGGGCCTGTGACCAGCCGCCGTCATCATGGGTGCTGAGCATTACGAAGGCAACGTTGAATTTACCATCTTCAATCTCTGGGATCTGAAGTCCACCCTCTTCAGCAGGGGCAGCTTGCTCTTCCTCTGCGGGAGCAGCTTCTTCGCTAACTGTTTCCCCTTCTTTGGGGGCTTCAGTGGCCGGAGCCGGCTGACAGGCCGTGAAGACAAACGCCGCAATCAACATCAGACTGATTGCTAACCATAGACTTTTCTTTTTCATGTTATCTCCTCTCTACAAGTATGAAATTGTACTTATGTACTTGCTAAACGGGTGAGTGTCACCTCCTTTTTTGAAAATTATTCATCATCAGATAGCATAAGTATACTTGAATATCAGTATTCTGTTTAAGAACTATATCCTATCTTCAACCCTGCCAATTGTCCAAAATCACGGCTTTCAGCAAGCCGCCTTAAGGAAGGATCCGTGTGCCGGTTTCTCCCCGCAGGGCCCGACCGATGTTCTCCGGGTTGGTGATAAGAGCTTCTTTGCCACCCTGCTCCAGGAAACGGACGATCGCCTTGATCTTCGGCTCCATGGAACCTTTGGCAAAATGCGTCCCTTCTGCAAGGTATTGCTTGGCCTCTGCTGCGGTCATCTGGTCAATTTCCGTCTGGTTGGGTTTACCGAAGTTCAGAGCCACCTTCTCCACTGCAGTGGAGATCAGCAGCAGGTCTGCCTGGATCGCAGTGGCCAGAAAAGCTGACGCGAAATCCTTATCTATGACAGCCGCCGTGCCGATCACACCTTCATCCGACTCGATCACCGGGATTCCGCCGCCACCCACAGTGATGGTAATGGTTCCGGAATCAATCAAAGCCTTGATCGCTTCCAGCTCCATAATCTCCACTGGCAAAGGCGAAGCGACAACCCTGCGCCAACCGCGGCCGGCGTCCTCCACCACGTCCCAGCCCAGTTCCTCTTTTTTCTGCTTGGCCTCGGCTTCTTCCATGAAGGAACCGATTGGTTTGGCCGGGGCCTGAAAAGCGGGATCATTGGGGTCCACCCGGACCTGGGTGATCACGGTCGCGGCTGCTTTGTTGATGCCGCGCTTCTTAAGCTCATTTTGAAGATTTTGCTGCAGGGCATAACCAATCGCGCCCTGGCTGTCCGCACCGCACACATCCAGCGGCACCACATGCATACCCTCAACTTTATGGGCAATCTCAGAACGCCGCAGGATAAACCCGACCTGGGGCCCATTGCCGTGGCCTATGGCGATATCCCAGCCAGCTTCAATCATGTCCACCAGGTGCTTGGCAGTTTCCTGAGCGGCTAAATACTGGTCCTTCACAGTTTGGTGCTGTTTGTCCTTGATCAGGGAATTGCCGCCAATGGCAACTACCGCGATTTTTTTCTCTTTTGCCATATCTGTCTCCTAGCGCATGGTCAGCGCCATGACTGCTTTCTGGGCGTGCAAGCGGTTCTCAGCCTGGTCAAAGACCACTGACTGGGGACCATCCATCACTTCACTGGTCACCTCAACATCCCGGTCTGCGGGAAGCGGGTGCATGTAAATGGCATCCTTGTCTGCCAGGGCCATTTTCCTGGCGTCGGTGATCCAATCAGAATACTTGTCCTGGATCTTCTTGCCCTCTTCCGGATCCTGAGTGGTCAGTAGCGGCCCCCAGGACTTGGCATAGACGATATCAGCGTCCTTGAAGCCCTCTTCCATGTCGTGGACAACCTCGAATTTGCCACCGTAGATCCTGGCCTGCTCTTTAGCCTGCTCCATGATCTCTGGCATCAGTTTGAATTCCGGCGGATGGGCCAGGGTAACATCCAGACCAAAGCGGGGCATCTGGAGGATCAAGGACTGGGGAACAGAGATCGGTTTCAGATAAGAGGACGCGTAAGCCCAGGAAACCACGATCTTCTTGCCGCGCAGGTCACGACCTTTCTTCTCCATAATGGTCATGAGATCGGCCAGGCACTGATGCGGGTGATAGATCTCACACTGCATGTTCAAGACCGGAACCCGGGATGAGGAAGCAATATTGTTTATGTACCTGTTGCCAACACCCCAATCCACATGGCGGACGGCGATGCCGTCAAAATACCGGCCCAGGATCTCTCCCAATTCCACTTCTGTATCGCCGTGAGAAACCTGGGTGGTGCGGCTTTCCATAAATGCCGCGTGGCCGCCCAGCTGTGCCATACCGGATTCAAAAGATGCCCGGGTCCTGGTGCTGGAAAAGAAGAACAGCATGGCCAGGGTCTTGTCCTCCAGCAGGTTGTGCCTTTCACCCAGAGCGCGTTTCTTCTTCAGATCCCAGGCCACCTCGAGAACAGTTTCAACTTCCTCTTTCGTGAAATCCAGGTCGCCAATTAAATCTCGGCCTCGTAAATCAGTTATCATCGTTTGCTCCTTTAAATAACAAATAATCTGAGCTGGCAGGCTTACCTCCCGGTCTGCCTGCCAGCGTCGTTCCATCTCAGGATTACTCTTTAGCTCCCAGCACCAGGGCCAGCAAGGCCATGCGCATGACCACGCCGTTGAAGCCCTCCTGCCAGTAGCGAGCCCAGCGGGTCTGGTCGACCTCAGGAGGAATCTCGTCCATGCGGGGCAGGGAATGCAGCAGAACCGCGTCGGATTTGGCTTTGGTTTCCAGCAGTTCCTTGGTGATCTTGAACTCCGGAGGTGTCTGGCCGACATCCCCATCCCGTTCGTCACGCGATTTGGTGTAGTCAGGCTGCACCACAGGCTCAACCAGGATGACATCTGCATCAGCGATCACCTCGCGAACGTCTCCACCCTCTTTGAAATTCAGGCTGTTGCGCTTGAAATCCTCACGGTATTCATCAGGCAGGGACATGTCCTTGGGAGAGATAAAGGTTATCGGGCAGTCAAACTGGGTCAGGGCATGACCGAGGGAGTGCATGGTGCGCATGCGCATATCCCCGACAGCGACCCATTTCAGACCATCGATGTGTCCTTTTTCACGCTTGATGGTGTAGAGATCGGTCAGGATCTGAGTGGGGTGTTCGCCCCAGCCGTCACCACCGTTGATGATGGGAACGCTGACCCATTTGGCGGCTTCATAGGGTGCGCCTTTCAAGAAATGGCGCATAACGATCACGTCCCCATAATTTTCGAGCATCTTGAAGGTATCCTTGATGGATTCCATGTAAAAGTCGCCGGCCCGGGTCATCTTAGCGTCAGAAAAGCCGGTCACCTTGCCGCCCAGTCGGAGCATAGCCGCTTCATGAGCCAGGCGGGTCCGGGTGGAAGGCTGGTAAAAAGCTGTCACCATGGTCTTTTCTTTCAGCAGGTTAACGTTCTTGCGGTTGTGCGCGATCGGGGCCAGTTCTTCTGCAACTTCGAAAACTCGCTCAAACTCGTGGCGTTCAAAATCGCGCAGGGAAATAATGTCACGTCCTACAAAGCTTCTCATCGTAAATCTCCTTTTTTATACGAACAATTTAATACTATCTTTGGATTTGAATTCAATCTGTATTGTTTATCTCTATTTAGATTTGACCTCCAACTCTGCGAACAATATGAAAATGGAAATACCCGGGCAAAAAATAACTGAAGGACGAATCGATAATCCTTCCCCGGGTAGAAAACAACAAGGATGAAAAGACCAGCAAAGGATCATGACGCTGGATGTCCAGCGCGCTGGCTATCTCTGGTGTCGCGCCAATAGCGCTGATCTGGCATTTTGAACTGGCCAGTGGGATGTCATCCCTGCGAATCAGCATATCCAGCACAGATCCAGTGAAATTGGTGCGGACCTCACTCTCATTGATAACATCGACAGGTAGATTGTCTTCCAGGAATGCAACTGGACGGTCATGGGAAAGGATCACCCTTGAAACAGTCAGGATATCCTGCCCTTCCGGCAGCTCCAGGGTTTCAGCCAGGTCCCGGTCCACAACCTGCCGGCAGATCTCCATGTCCCCCAGGGATACCTCTAATCCCAGCTGTTCAGCGATGGTTTCCAGACTGCTGAGGGTTTCCAGGCCGGTCTCGAATACGTTGGAGGGATGGATCACGAAAGTTCCTACCCCTTGCTTCCGCTGCAGCAGACCCCGGGTCTCGAAAGTGCGCATGGCTTCCCGGAGTGAAGCCCGGGAGACACCTAGCACCGCCGCCAATTTTGGCTCCGAAGGCAGGCGCTGGCCTGACTCGGTATTGGCGATCATCAGGCTGAGCTGTTCATGCAGGTTCCTGGAAACATCATTTTCTCTGATCAAGATTCTTCCCCTTCCAGAACAGGGATAAACTCAAATTTAGTAACATCGACCAGACCCAGATCAGAGATGCGCAGTTCCGGGATGACTACCAGAGCCAGCAAGCTCAGCTGCATATTGGGATTGAGGATGCTGCAGCCGCAAGCTTTAAATCCGGCCAGTACGCTGCCGGCTTCCTCGGCAACGACATCAGCCCGCTTGGTGGACATCAGACCCGCGATGGGCAGGCCAACCGAGCCGATCACCCGGCCGTCTTTGACCACCACCTGGCCACCTCTCATCTCAGCCAGGGTATTGGCAGCTATTGCCATCTGCTCTTCATCTGTTCCCACCACGATCATCTGGTGTGAATCATGAGCAACCGTGGAGCCCAGGGCGCATTTACCCTGCAGACCAAATCCGGTCACTAACCCCACTACCACTCCCCCGGTAGCCTTGTGCCTTTCCACCAGGGCAATCTTCAGCAAGTCTCCTTCCAGATCGATCTTGACTTCCCCGTCCACCGCTTTGACAGGTACCTTCAGGTGCCTGGTCGGTGCCTGACCTTCCACGATGCCGATAACATTAGCGGTAAGGGGGCTGTCCTCCAGAGCAGGATCGACTTTCAGAGCAAAGTCCTCCGCGGTTAAGGGGCGTTTCAGATGAACGGATTCTGACGCCCAGGTGGGGTATGTGCTTGCCGGAAGCTCAAACTGCCAGGTACCTTCTTCAGCCAGCAGTTTTCCTTTGGCATATACCTGATAGGGTCGAAAATCCTCCAGATCCTTGACCAGCAGGATATCAGCATATCTGCCGGGTGCGATCTGTCCCATATCCCTGGCCAGCCCGAAATGTTCTGCAGTGTTGATGGTGGCCATCTGCAAAGCGATCAGCGGATCGATCCCCTGGCTGATGGTATGGCGGAGCACCCGGTCCATATGGCCTTCATTGACCAGAGTCTCGGAATGTGAATCGTCCGTGCAAAGAATGAAATGCCGGGGGTCAAGCCCGTCTTCGGTGACGGCTTTGATCTGGGCTTTCACATCCAGCCACCCGGAACCGTAGCGGAGCATAGCTTTCATGCCCTGCCGAACCCGGGCAATGGCATCCTCCTTGCGGGTGCCTTCATGATCATCCTCAGGACCTCCAGCAGCGTAGCCATGAAACGGAAGGCCCAGATCCGGAGCGGCGTAGTGGCCGCCTATTACTTTCCCGGCCGCCCGGGTCGCTGCCATTTCATCATGCATTTTCTGATCGCTGGAAAACACGCCGGGGAAATTCATCATCTCTCCCAGGCCAATGATCTGCTCCCAGGTCATAGCCTCCGCGACATCTTCCGGACTGATGGAGGAGCCCGGCGTTTCCAGGCCGGGGGCGGAAGGCACACAGGAAGGGACCTGAACCCAGACATGAATGGGCTGGTTCTGGGCTTCATCTGCCATCAGCCGGACGCCTTTCAGACCAAAGACATTGGCAATCTCATGGGGATCGATGAACATGCCGGTCGTACCCCGGGGGGCAACTGCCCGCACGAATTCAGTGATGGTCACCATACCGGATTCCACATGCATATGGGCATCCAGCAGCCCAGGTACCAGGTACATACCAGCTGCATCCACAACCTTGGTCTGTTCTCCGATCGTGTGCGATGCATCTTCACCTACATAAGCAATTCTCTCACCCAGTATCGCAATGTCGGTGTCAGGTATGATCTCACCGGACTGCACACATACCCAGCGGCCGTTGCGGATCACCAGGTCGGCCTTCTGGCGTCCCATAGCTACATCAACTAAAGCTCTGGTCCTGGCACTGATCTTTTCTTTACTCATATTTCTCTCCCTAGGCAAAACCAAGAAGTTAGCTGTTCAGCAAACGTTTGGCTGCCAGGTTGTGCTTTTCGATCAAGACCGGCAGGTCTGCGGTGGTAAGCTGGCCTTCTTTGACGATAAATTTGCCGCCGACAACGTTGTAATCCACCTTGACGGGAGCACAGAACACCAGGGCAGCTACGGGATCGTGTAAAGCGCCGGCGTAATCGATTCTCTCCAGATTAATGGCGATAAAATCAGCGGCCTTTCCCGGCTCCAGGGAGCCGATATCTTTCCGCCCTAAAACTGCCGCTCCACCGCGGGTGGCCAATTCCAGTGTCTGGCGGGCTGACATGATCGCCTGGCTGGTTTTCCCGGACCGGGAGGCTCCCTGAATGCCTGCTCGCAGCCGGGCCAGCAGCAGGGCCTGGCGGGCTTCTTCCAGCAGGTGGGATCCATCATTGCTAGCAGAACCGTCCACTCCGATGCCAACATCCACTCCAGCGGCTACCAGATCGAGAACGGGAGCTGCACCGGATGCCAGGCGCATATTTGAACTGGGACAGTGGGCCACACCGCAGCTGTGTTCTGCATAAGTGGCAATCTCATCCTCATTCAGGTAAACGGAATGGGCAAACCAGACATCAGGTCCGATCCAGTCCACCTCCTCCATGTAGGCAACCGGCCTTTTGCCAAACCTGGCAATCGTGAAATCGACCTCGTCCTCGGTTTCTGCCAGGTGGGTGTGCAGCTGCACACCGTAATCCCTCGCCAGTCGAGCGCTTTCCCGCATCAGGTCCCCGGTGACACTGAAAGGGGAGCAGGGAGCCAGTACGATCTGTGTGTAGGATCCCGGTTCGGGGTCATGATAGGTTTCAATCACCCGCTGAGAGTCTTTCAAGATCTGATCCTCATCCTCCACAACGCTGTCTGGCGGTAAACCTCCCTTGCTCTCCCCCAGACTCATCGACCCCCGGGAGGCATGCAATCGCAAGCCTATCTCCAGCGCTGCTTCAATCTCATCATCCAGCCGGGATCCGTTGGGAAAAAGATAGAGATGATCAGAGGCGGTGGTGCAGCCGGATAATGCCAGCTCAGCAAGGGCCGTCCGGGTGGAGATCTGGATATCTTCCGGTCTCAGGCGAGCCCAGATCGGATAGAGGGTTTTCAACCAATGGAATAAGTTGGCATCCTGAGCAGCCGGGATAACCCTGGTGAGCGTCTGATAGAAATGGTGGTGGGTGTTTACCAGTCCTGGCAGCAGGATATGCCCCTTTAAATCAAGAATCTGATCAGCTTGTGAGGGTAGTTGATCAGATTTTCCCACCTGTTCTATAAAGCCATCCTGGATAAAAAGGCCGCCATCAGGGATTTCCTGGCGCTGGTCATCCATGGTCACCAATACTTGGGCGTTCTTTACCAGAAGAGTAGACATAGATTATCCTTTAGCTAACTTGTCAGACAACTCTAAGTTTAGCAAAGACTCTCCAGTCTGTCAATTGTCTGACAAGTGTTTTCCCCCAAAACAGGATATTTATCACGTTGCGGAGAAGAGAGGACAGTGCACTCCGGGAGGGTCGTTTACTGGAACCAGATAGCCAGCAGGCTGCGGGTAAGGACCGGGTTGAGCAGGGTAAAAACCGCCCCTGCCAGAATGAGGATGAACACCAGCAAACCTATCAGGGCCAGGCAGCCACCCCGATCGAATTCCACCCTCTGGCGCTTCCCTTTTTTCTTTTCAGACCGGGTTCCAGACCTTTTCCCGGATGGACGGGAGGTGATCTCCTTGGTTTCGATTCCGCGTACCACCAATCCGGGAGATTTCTGCCCCTCGGGTTTGGCCCCCTTATTAGCCAGAGCTTGATCAAATCCAAAGTTGATGTTAAATCTGCCGCTCTGGGCTTTCAGCAGTTCATTCTTGAATTCGGCTGCCATCTGCCAGCGGTCGTTAGGATGGACCTGGAGGGCTTTTTCAATCGCGTCGGCAACCCTTTTTGAGACCCGGGGATTGCGTTCCCGGACAGGCGTCAATTCCACCTGGTCCATGGTCTGAGCCAGGCTGTCTTCCGGAGTCAGCCCGGTCAGAGCTGTATACAGAGTGGCTCCCAGCGAGTAGATGTCGGTGCGGGCATCGGTGCGGGCTGCACCGTACTGCTCTGGGGGGGAGAACCCCATCGTCATCGCCCGCGCCCCGGTTGTTGTGGTCTGGTCGTCGTGGATTTCCTTCGCCAATCCGAAATCAACCAGATACACTCCCCCACCGGGCGTGATGCGGACATTCGCTGGCTTGATATCCCTGTGAAGCACAGCAGGAACCCGGGAATGCATATAGGAAAGGGCATCGCAGATCGCGGCCCCGATGTAGACAACCTCTTCTTCTTCGAAGGGACCGATCCTTTCCAGTCTTTCCTGGAGATCTTCCCCCTCGATATAGTCCATGATCAGGTACTGTCCCTGACCCTCGATGGTGAAATGGTCGGATACACGGGGCAGATTGGGATGGCGGAGGTTGGCCAGGATAGTGGCTTCCCGGCGGAACTGGCGGGTGTAATCCTCAATCGTAAACAGGTTTTCCTTCACAGCAACTTCCAGACCCAGGTTTTCATCCACAGCCCGGAAGATGGAGCCCATTCCACCGTGCCCAAGGACCTCGATGATCCTGTATCTTTCGCGAAGGAGCTGACCTTGATTTAGCGACATCCGGATCTATCTATTAGATATCCAAATTCCTGACTTCGTTGGCATGGGTGATGATAAAGCGCTTCCGCGGGGGGACTGAAGAGCCCATCAGCATATCAAATGTCCTGTCCGCGGCAGCTGCATCTTCGATGGTCACCTGCAGCAGAGTGCGGGTTTCCGGATCCATGGTCGTTTCCCAGAGCTGCTGAGGGTTCATCTCTCCCAGACCTTTGTAGCGCTGCAGGTTGGCTTTTTCGAGAGAGATTCCCAGTTCCTTCAGCTTTTCCATTCGCTCTTTTTCTGTATAGAGATAGATCTTTTTATTCTTATGATCCAGCCGATAGAGGGGCGGCTGGGCGATGTACAGATGTCCGGTTTCGATCAAAGGCTGCATATACCGGAAGAAGAAGGTCAGCAGCAAAGTGCGGATGTGCGCGCCGTCCACATCAGCATCGGTCATGATGATCACCCGCCAGTAGCGAAGTCCCTCGATATCAAAACTGTCTCCGATCCCCACTCCCAGGGCCGAGATCAAGGATTTGACCTCATTATTAGCCAGAATCTGGTTCAAACGAGCGCGTTCGGTATTGAGGATCTTGCCCCGCAAAGGCAGAATGGCCTGGAAATGGCGGTCCCTACCCTGTTTAGCGGACCCACCCGCCGAATCACCCTCGACGATATAGATCTCTGATTCCTGGGGATTGCGGGAGGAGCAGTCTGCCAGTTTTCCCGGCAGAGTCATACTCTCCAAGGCTGATTTTCTGATCACCAGGTCCCGGGCTTTACTGGCTGCGCGGCGGGCCCGGGCCGAAGTAAGGCATTTATTGACTATTGCCTTGGCAGCGGCAGGATGTTCTTCCAGAAAAGCTTCCACCCCCTCTGCCACCACCTGCTGGGTGTGAGTCTTGACCTCGGCATTCATGAGCTTCACCTTGGTCTGGCTCTCAAACTGGGGATTAGGATGTTTGACGCTGATGATCGCGGTCAGGCCTTCCCTGGTATCATCTCCTGACAGATTCGGATCAGAATCCTTGAAGAGTTTTTTATTGCGGGCATAGTTGTTAATTGTCCGTGTGATTGCTGTCCGCAACCCGGTAAGGTGGGTGCCCCCATCATGGGTATTGATGGTATTGGCAAAGGCATAGATCGATTCAGCAAAGGAATCCGTGTACTGGAAAGCCGCATCGATCACAATGTTGTCAATTTCCTTCTCGACGTGAATTACTGGATGCAGTTTTTCGCGGTTGCGGTTCAGATAGCGCACAAAGGAGGTGATACCGCCGTCAAAGTAAAAGTTCATTTCCCGATCCGACCGTTCATCAATGAACTTGATCGATACTCCCCGGGTGACAAAAGCCATCTCCCTGAAGCGCTGAACCAGGGTGTCAAACTGATAACTCATTTCCGTGTCAAAGATGGTTTTATCGTACAGGAAGGTCTGGGTGGTCCCGGTTTTCCCCCGGGGGGCATCACCAACGACTTCCAGCTTGGTGACCGGAATACCTTTCTCATAGCGCTGGAAATATTCTTTTTTATCCCGCCAGACCCTGACCTCAAACCATTCCGAGAGAGCGTTCACTGCGGAAAGCCCGACACCGTGGAGGCCGCCGGATACCTTGTATCCGCTTCCCCCGAATTTACCACCCGCATGCAGCATGGTCATAACCAGCTCCAGGGCAGGCACTTTCTTTTCCGGGTGGATATCGACCGGGATGCCGCGCCCATTGTCGGAGACGGTCACACTCTCATCTTTATGGATGATGATCTCGATCTGATCGCAGTACTCGGCTAAGGCTTCATCGATCGAGTTATCGACCACTTCATAAACCAGGTGGTGCAGGGCTTTGATATCCGTGCCGCCCACATACATACCCGGGCGCATGCGGACAGCTTCCAATCCTTCCAGCACCTGGATGTCTTTGGCCTCATAGGACAATTTTTGCTTCTTTTTTGCCACAAAATCCTCCCCAGAACCGCTAACGAACCCGCATCATACCATAATGCAGGTTATTTTTCCAAAGTCGGTTTCTCATCAATTATTTGCCGGGCGACACCCAAAGCTTGCAGTTCATCCACCCAGCGGTTGACATCTTGATAATAAACAAAACTGGCCGAAAGCATGCCGGTGGTAATGAAGGCGTGCCCCAGAATACTGATCAGCATCAGCCAGGAATCCTCAGGAGCTATCTGCCAGACCATATTCAGTCCCTGGTTGATCAAGATGGCCAGCAGGATGAATAAACTGGTTTTCATAAAGGTCAAATTGGTCAGTTTGATGCTGGTCAGCAGTGACTTCCAGGCCTTCTCCCCCCGGGAATAGATCCCATGGGGTGAGAAGAACAGTGGAAATACCAGCCAAAAACTGACCACACCGACCAGAACGATCACCATCTGCCCCAGGGATATACTGAATATGGTGATCCCGGTAGCAACGCAGCTGCCCGCGATCAGGATGGCCGTGAAAAACGTCAACCACAGCAAACTGAGCACCAGTGACTGCCAGCTGACCCGCGGCCATTCCCGCAGGACAGCGTGCCAATTGACATCATCGAAAATCGCTGCCTGCCTTACGGCAGAAAAGTACAACCCTCCCAGGACCAACCCTACCAGGAAAAATACCAAGGTCAGAGAAAAGGCGGTGCCCAGATTGGTTACATCCCAGAAAAGGGGCTTGCCAAGGGGATTTTCAACAGGCAATACCGAAGCCAGTAAACTGAACACTCCCACCGGAAGTGATCGCAAGGCAACCAGTAAATTGATCTTTTCTGCAGCCAGCTTCCAGATCTCCTGGCTCGCTTCTATGACGTTGCTATAATCAGCTGGAAGCATCTGCGAGATATCATTCATCTCCTCAATGATCCCCTGAATAAGGGAGCGGATCTGTAAATGAGGTCCCAACCATAAAACCAAATCCACACTTAAAGGAAAGAGCAGTAAAACCAGGTGTTTGGTGATAGCATCAAACCCAATTCGAATGGATTTCAGGACATTGGGGGGGGGTGGAAGAGTGATCTTATTGATGTTCATCGATGCTCTATTTTACCATACAACACCCTCCGGAACCCTTCGGGAAAGCCCGCCAAAACGACAGCCCCAGCTGCATTCCCGACCCCCCGCTGGAGGTCTTGCGGCATTCTCGCTCCTGGCAATGTCCTTCGAAAACCAGGTTCCCAGATGATACAATCTAGTCTAATCACCTGCCAATCCTACCAACCCGGACAAGGGGTTGTATTTCACAAAGCATGTAGAATCTGCGGAGGACCATTATGACTCAGAAAGCTGACTTATTATTCATCAACGCTTATGTGCTGTGCATGGATGATGATTTTACCCAGTACGAAAAGGGGTTTGTGGCTGTGACGGGGGACCAGATCACGGAGGTGGGACCGGCTGACCAGCTTCAGGGTGAATATTCTGCTGGTGAAGTGATCGATTGTGAGGGAAAAGTTTTAATGCCCGGGCTGGTCAACGCCCACACCCACGTGCCTATGAACCTGCTCCGTGGATTAGGGGATGACTTGCGCCTGGATGTCTGGCTGCTGGGTTACATCATGCCCGTTGAAAGGGAATATGTCAATCCAGATTTTGTGCGTCTGGGTACCTCCCTGGCCTGCGCTGAATTGATCCTCTCCGGGGTAACTTCCTTTGCTGATATGTATTATTTCGAAGACCAGGTTGCTGAGGTAGCCGCCGAAGCTGGGATGAGAGCGATTTGCGGCCAGACCATCCTGAAATTCCCCGCACCCGACGCAGACTCCTATGAGGATTCCCTGGCAGCTTCAGAAGAGATGATCCTGAAATGGAAAGATCACCCCTTGATCACACCGGCATTAGCCCCCCATGCAGCCTACACTTCCACGGTAGATATCCTGGAATCCGCCACTAAACTGGCCTTGAAATACGATGTACCCCTGCACATTCACATCGCAGAGACTTCCCAGGAAGTGGAAGACAGCCTGGAACTCTATGATATGCCGGTGGTGCCCTACCTGGAGCAGTTCGGTGTGTTTGAATCCAAGGTAATTGCCGCTCATTGTGTGCACATAGACGAGCGGGAAATGCACACCCTGGCCAGACATGGCGTAGGCGTAGCCCACAACCCAACTTCAAATTTAAAGCTTTCTTCTGGCATTGCTCCTGTCAGCAGCATGCTTGATCACGGCATCAATGTCGGCATTGGGACAGATGGTGTATCCTCGAACAACGATCTGGATATGTTTGAGGAGCTCCGCCTGGCCGCCCTGCTCGCCAAAGGTAGCAGCGGGGATCCTACGGTGGTCCCGGCCCGGTCAGCAATCGCCATGGCGACCAGTATGGGCGCGAGAGCCATTCATCTGGGCGACCAGACCGGCTCAATAGAAATCGGGAAAAAAGCAGACCTGATCCTGGTGGACATCAACACTCTCCACAATTCCCCCCATTTCCGGAACGACCCCAACAGCGTCTACGCCCAGCTGGTGTACGCAGCTAAATCCACCGATGTCACCGATGTGATGGTCAATGGAAAATGGCTGATGCGCTCGCGGGAATTATTAACCATCGCCCTCGAGGAACTGCTGCCCAGAGCTCAATCCCTGGCGGAGGAGATCGATCGTTTCCTGATCGAACGCTTCCAGTCAGTCTACTCTAAACTGATCGCCATCGGCGGAGCGGAGGAGCAGGAAAGTTACGAGGTCCAGGTCAAAGCCAAATTGGAAGATCCCCAGAGCGTGATCTCCAAGATCGAGGATTGTGAATTAGAGATCCTCTACTACCGCCACTACCATGAATTTGACACCTACTTCAAGTTCGAGAGACCTGAGGAAGGCTGGCTGCGCTACCGCGAGGATGAGTTCATCGATCGGCAGGGCAAGGTGGAAAACATCCGCTATCGCCTGACCTTGATCGGACCCCAGCGGGAAAGGCATTTTCCACAGGACGTGCTGCTCTCCCGCAGCCGGTTCATAGCCCCGGCTCCCCACAGCCTGCGGTTTTATCGGGAATATTTCAAGCCTGTCGCAGAAACATTCATTGAGAAAGACCGCAGGCGCTGGAAGGTCAATTTCCACGGAATCGAGTTCTTCATCAATGTGGACCGATTGGACGAACCCGAGCTGGGGACCTTCCTTGAAGTCAAGAGCCGCACCTGGTCTCTGGAGGATGCTGAGAAAAAAGCCCGGGTGGCCAAAGAATTGCTGCAGCTTTTGGGCAGCCTGCCTGAGGAAACGGAAACTCTGGATTACGTGCAGATCGTTGAATCCCAATCCTGAGCAATGAAAATAGCCGCCCTCGCCGATATTCACGGTAACTACCAGGCCCTGATTACCGTTCTGGAACATGTGGAAGCCTGGAAGCCTGATCTGGTCCTGGTTCTAGGTGACATCATCAACCGCGGTCCCCGCTCCAAAGAATGCCTTGACCTGATCAGGGTTAAAGCACTCAGCCCCAATTGGCATGTGATTAAAGGCAATCATGAGGGCTACGTGCTGATGTTTGAAGATCCAGATTTTTCACGGAAAGGTCATGATTTCGATCTCCGGAAAATCATATTTTGGACCTATCAGTCCCTCAGCAAGAGCGACATTCAGGACATAGCCCAGCTCCCGGAAGAGATCCAGCTCACACTGCCCGATCAACAGCTTATCAAAGCCGCTCACGCATCAATCGCTGGGGATCGCGTTGGGATCTATCCCGATACTCCTCCCTCTGCCCTGGCGGGGTTGATCCCGGCAGAAGCTCAGCTCTTCCTGGTAGGGCACACTCACCAACCGTTAGTGAGAACTTACCAGGGCACTACCATCGTCAATGTCGGGTCTGTAGGTTTGCCCTTCGATGGGGATACCCGGGCAGCTTATGCCCGGCTTACCTACCACAAAGGAACATGGCACGGTGAGATCACCAGGGTGGAATACGATTTACAGGCAGCTGAGGATGATTATTACAAAACAGGTTTCATTCCCGACGGCGGACCACTTGCGGACCTGGTCCTGGCAGAGCTGCGCCTGGGCTGGCCCCAGCTGGGCAGATGGTTCAAACGTTTTGAGATGCCCATCCGCGGGGAGGAAATCAGCCTGCAGGATGCTGTATATGAATTTCTTAAGAATCCCAATATCGAGTCCCGCCGCCCGGGGTATCCGCGGTAAGATAGATCCTACAGGTAACCTTATGTCAACAACCAGATTGGAAATTGCTAAAAAAGCAGGTCTGCAGGCCGGAAAAGAGCTTCTGGATTTGTTCAAAACCGGCCCGCAGGTGGGTGAGCTGAAAGCGGATCGCACGCTGGTCACAGAAGCTGACCGCAGGGCCGATCAGCTGATCCAATCCCTGATCAGTGAGGTTTATCCCCAGGACGGCATCTTAAGTGAGGAGAATTCGACCGTTTTGCCCAGGACGGAACACACCTGGATCTTGGATCCACTGGACGGTACGGTCAATTTCAGCCACGGCCTGCTTTACTGGGGAGTCTCGATCGCCCACTTAAAGAACGGCTTTCCTGAGGACGGTGCAGTTTATTTCCCGGTGCCGGACGAGCTTTACACCGCTTCAGCGGGTCAGGGAGCGGCTTTGAACGGCACTCCTCTTTCCCTTTCCGGAAAAGACCCGGGGCTGTTCCCTATCTTCGCACATTGTTCCAGAATGCATCAGCGCTATGAAATAAGAACTCCCTACAAGACTCGCAGCCTGGGAGCGGCCGCTTATCATTTATGCATGGTGGCCGGGGCTGGCGCCGTGCTGGCTCTGGAAAGCACACCCAGAATATGGGATTTCGCCGCCAGCTGGCTGATTGTTCAGGAGGCAGGTGGGGCAATCCGGGCGCTGGGAGAGGAAGAACCTTTCCCTGTTCAGCCCGGACTGGATTACGCCAAGAAACCCTTCCCGATCCTGGCAGCCAGTTCGCCCGAAATCCTGGCAGCAGCCGCTGAAGGGATTACACCAATAATAAGCTGATTTGACGAGAGGAGGAAAGATGGAATACAGATACTTAGGAGATTCAGGACTGCAGCTGTCAGCTCTGTCCTTTGGATCCTGGGTGACCTTTGGCAGCCAGGTTGACGTCGATCAGGCCGTGAAGCTGATGAACATCGCTATTGATGCCGGGGTTAACTTCTTTGACAACGCCGAGGTATACAGCCAGGGAGCAGCCGAAACCATCATGGGGAAAGCCATCAAAAAAGCTGGCTGGCAGCGGGGTGACCTGGTGCTCTCCACCAAGATTTTCTGGGGAGGTGAAGGGCCCAACCAGCGGGGGCTTTCCAGAAAGCATATCATCGAAGGTCTGGATGCTTCCTTGAACAGGATGGGGTTGGAGTATGTTGATCTTGTTTTCGCACATCGCCCCGATATCCACACTCCCATTGAGGAAACCGTCCGCGCCTTTAACCACGTTATCAGTCAGGGCAAAGCCTTTTACTGGGGAACCAGTGAGTGGTCCGCCCAGCAAATCATGGAAGCCTACAGCATCGCCCGACTGGAGCACCTCATCCCTCCCTTGATGGAACAGTCCCAGTACAACATGTTCCACCGTGAGCGGTTAGAAGTGGAATACCACCGACTTTATAGTGAGATCGGGCTGGGCACCACGGTCTGGAGTCCACTGGCCAGCGGTCTGCTGACCGGAAAATACAATCAAGGCATCCCCAAGGATTCCAGAGCGAATCTGGAGGGCTATGAATGGCTTCGGGAGCGCCTGACAGGGGATGAAGCCCAGAAAAAGATCCACAAGGTCATCAAACTGACAGAGGTTGCCAATAGCCTCGGCTGCACGACTGCCCAGCTGGCGCTGGCCTGGTGCTTGCTGAATCCCAACGTGAGCACCGTGATTACCGGTGCTTCCAGGGCCTCCCAGCTGGAAGAAAACCTGAAAGCGCTGGAAATCGTCAAGCAGCTCACCCCGGACGTAGTGGAGACCATAGAGGAAATTCTGGATAACAAACCCGAATTACCCCCCGATTTGCGCTGAGGATTACCTGGCAGACCTGCCCTCAGGCAGATAACCGCACCTGAAACTTCAACCGGAGAACGTGATGGGCCAACCATCCACTTCTCCGGTTGTCTTTTCTTGCGGCACTTTTCAGGAAAGGAAATAATGGATCGTCTCAGCGGTCAGATAGGAAACGACTGTACCGTAGAGTATGCTCAGCAAGGTGCCGATGATGATGTACTCCGCCTGCGAGCGGCGGCTGGAGTCGGACAGCTCACCAAACCGGAATATTGATTTAGCCGCAACCAGGAAACCAATCCCGGCCGGATACCCGACCAGAATAAACAGCAAGATCAGTCCCCGCTCCAGATATCCGATCACCCTGCCTCCCTCAGCGATACCGGCGTCCAGCGGGACCGCCTCCTCCCCGCTTTCTTCCCCTTGTTTTTCATCGTTCCCGGTGATGCCCAGGGACTCAAAAGCCAGCTCGACGATAAAACTACCCACATATACTGCCAGAATCGCCCCGGACAGGAAGGTCAGAATGACCAGGAATCCCCTGCCGAACAGCAGGGTCCAGATCCCCTCTGCACCCCCGTAAGAATAACCAGCCGCCCAGGAAAACAAACCGATGATCGTTATATGCCCGGATTGGTCAATCACAAAACGGGACAGCCGGGTCCCCCTGGTGGCCCGGAGCTTCCAGGCATCAAGCAACATATGGGTGATAGCAATTCCCACAGGTATCTGCCAGCTGGAAATCATCCCCGGGATCAAGTAGCTGAGGAAACCAACCTTCACACCATGGAATAACAGGGTAGCCAGTCTCTTTTTCTGGGCCACAGAGGCATCAGACTGCAGGACAAAATCTGCCAGCAGATGGGCTGAAAGCAAGGGGATAAACACTGCCAGAAACTGGACCAGCATACTCTCCTCACAAACTATAGGAATTCAGGCTAATTCAAGGTGCTTTTATTCTCCCCGGGCTGTCAGCCAGACAGCCCCAATAGCGATGCCAGAAGGTACTCGACAAACAGTAAACTTTTCTTTAATTGAGACCAACCCGCATTGTCAAGGTGCTGCGAAACTGCCTGCTGGGAAATAGGTCCTTCAGCCCAGCTGTCAGCGATTTGCCGCTGGGTCAATCCCACCAGGGCTCCGGCCATCGCCCCAGCTTGTTTCCTGGTCCAGCGCTGCACCTGCAAATCGATCAAACTGGCAATCGTGTTCAGCGCCCTGGTTTCAACTTCAGGGAATTCCGGAGGGAAATTGAGGTTCAGGCGGACCGGCTTGGTGATCTCCCCTAATCCTGTTCCCGACAGCGTAAAAGCCTCCCCGGTCCCGGTAGAGACATCATCCTCTGAAAGATAATCCACCGGCCCATACCCAACAGCCACCCGGGAATCAATCCCCGCAAATGCAAGCAGGGACGCCCGGAAAAGCAGAACGATCCGCAGTGAACTGACCGGCTCCTCAACGACCATCTGCCAGCCATCTCCCCTGAAGATGTCAATACTTCCATGAACAGCGGAAGGGAAATGCTCTTTGACTCTCAGCTCTCCTTCCAGGATCAACTCCCGAATCCGCCCCCCCTGTTCCCGGATAAACCGTGAGGAAGCAACGATATCCCCGGTCAGTACAGCATATGGTTTTCCAGCGGCCACTCCATAGCCTCCTCGTTCTTACATAGGCACAAGTTAATTCACTTGTATATAATAATTACAAGCATATAACATTGTACCACAAGGGGCGACCTTTGGGGATTTTTGCCCGGCACCTCTCCCTGGTCCTGTTCAGATTCAGCTATTACTTCCCAAAATTGTCTGGATGTGATCTGCCAGATCCCTGGCGCGCTGGGCTGCGTCTCCCAGATATGCTGTTCCCTGGAGAACTTCCCGGATCTCATCCGCACTCAGATAACCCTGCAAACGGGAATCCCCCGTAAGCATCTCGATCAGGGGATTATCATCTCCCTGCCTGACTGCCTCCCAGGCCTCTCCAGCATGACCCCGGATTATTTCGTGCATGACCTGGCGGTCAGCCCCGGCTTTGCTGAGAATCATAAGCAGTTTTTCCGTGGCCGCAAAAGGTCCATAATCTGCCAGGTTGGCCTGGATGGCTGCCTGGTGGATTTGCATCCCGGAGAGGACTTCCCGGGTTGCCAGCAGCATCTCATCAAGACACAAGAAGCCTTCCGGCAGGATTATTCGCCGGTTAGCGCTGTCATCCAGGGTGCGCTCCAGCAAGTTGTGGGCAGCATTATCCCAGGCAGTCCTGGGAAGCTGCGCCAGATATCTGCCCAGAGAATTGATCTTTTCTGAGCGGATCGGGTTCTGTTTGAAGGGCATGGCCGAGGAACCAACCTGTTCCTCGCCGAAGGGTTCACCCAGTTCACCCAGGCAGGTGGAACTCAGGATCCGCAAATCAAAAGCCAACTTATATAGAACCGCACCCAGCTCTGCCAGACGGGTCAGCAATCGGTAATCCTGCAGGCGGGGGTAGGTCTGGGTGACAACCGGGAAGAACTCCAGCCCCAGCTTGCGTGATAATTCCTCCTGGAAAGCGGGCAGGTTCTCTTCTCCCAGTAAAGCCGCGTAGGACGCGCTGGTCCCCACCGCACCGGTGAAACCCTTGCCTTTAATCCGGTTAGTAAAAGCCTTGAGATCCTGATATCCCAGCAGCAAATCCTGGGCCGATTGGGCCAGGCGGTAACCCAGAGTGCTCGGCTCAGCAGACTGCAGGTGGGTGAAGCCCATCACCGGTCTGTCAGCCTGCTTCCGGATGAGATCTGCCAGATTTATAAGCAGCTTTTCCAGGCTGGAGATGATCAACGCCAGGGCAGCTTTCTGCTGCAGAACGCTGGCATTGTCTTTGATATCCATCGAGGTAGCGCCCAGATGGATCACCCCACCTGCTTCCGGGCACTGTTCGGCAAATACCTCCATTTCAGCCACCAGGTCGTGTTTGCGTTCCCTTTCCAGCTCAAGGGAACGCTTCAGGTCGAGCCTGGTCTGGTTTTCTCTCAGCTCCGCTGCCTGTTCCTGGCTGACCAGACCATAGCGGACCTGAGTTTCTGCCAGGGCGACCCAGATCTTTCGCCACAGGATGCGGGTGAATTCCAGCCCCCAGATCCTCTGCATTTCTGGTGAACCATACCGCCAGGAAAAAGGGGATTGGTAAATAGTATGATCAGCCATATTCTGTCCCGGGAGCGTTCTCCCTGTGATTGAGATTGAGCGACATCTTCATTATAACCCTGCCTAACAAATCCGTTATCTTTCCCCGGAAAATCCCCCATTTTTCACTCCCGTAAGACCTGGATAGTCTGGCAGGCAGGTCTTATGATAAAATGCATTCATTAAAGAAAATTGACCTCAGCTTTTAGGGGATATAATAAGATGAGGTTAATAATCCCGGGGAGGTTTGGTCTGGAAACTAAGAAAATCAACCAGAAACTGGATAACAGATCGAAAACCCTTGAATACCTTCAGCCCGGTACCAAACTGGAAGGTCGCTACAAGATCCATTCCACTGTTGGACGGGGAGGGATGGGCGCGGTTTACCGGGCTCAGGACCTGCGCTTCAAGGTCGAAAAAATAGTGGCCGTCAAGGAAATGATCAACCAGGCCACTGATCCAGAGATCCAAAAAACCATCGTGGAAGGCTTTGAACGGGAAGCCAACATCCTGGCCACAGTAAGCCATCCCGCCATACCCACGATTTACGATTATTTCACCCTGGGCTCACGTTCCTACCTGGTGATGGAATTCGTTGAGGGCGACAACCTGGAGATCAAGCTCCAGCAGCGCCGGGCGCCGTTCACGGAAGAAGAGGTGATTGCCTGGGGTATCGCTCTCTGCGACGTGCTGGATTATCTGCACAATCATGAACCGGAACCAATCATCTTCCGGGATATCAAACCGGCCAATGTGATGATCACCCACCGCAACCAGGTCCGCCTGGTTGACTTTGGCATCGCCAAGACCTTCCAGCTGGGATCCAAGGGAACCATGATCGGCACAGAAGGCTACTCTCCCCCTGAACAGTACCGGGGCGAAGCCTCCCCAGCTGTGGACATTTATGCCCTGGGAGCAACCCTTCACCATCTGCTCACCAACCAGGATCCCCGGACGGAGCCTCCTTTCACATTTGATGAAAGGCCAATCCGGCAGACCAATCCCAACGTCAGTGTTGCCATGGAAACCATTGTCAACACGGCCTTGATGTACAATCCCCCGGACAGGTTTGAAGACGCCGCCACGATGAGGAAAGCTCTTATTGCCCTGGCTCAAAAAACCGGATTGCTTGAAGAAGAGATTTCCGTAGCCCAGGCGACCCAGCTTTTTCAGGACCAAAGCCATTCCCCTATCTGGACATTCACCTGTGAGGATGAGATCCGGGGAACCCCCAATTATGCGGGAGGAGTGATCTATATAGGCTCCTATGATCACAACATGTACGCGCTGGAAGCTGACAACGGAAAGTTCATCTGGAAATATGCAGCTAACGGGGGCATTGTCAGCAAGCCGGCCATTTACGACAACAAGGTCTATTTTGGCTCAGTGGACCAGTACGTCCATGCCATATCCTGCCGGGGAGGGAAAAAGGTTTGGGTCCAATCTACCGAGGGCGCTATCTATTCCTCGCCCGCTATTGCTGAGGGACATCTATTCATCGGTTCCGACGATGAGTATCTACACGTACTCAACCTGATAGCCGGGCGGGAAGCCTGGCGGGTCAATCTAGGCTCGCGGGTGAGGTCCAGTCCCATCATCGCTAAGGATGCTGTTTATATAGGCTGTGAGAGCGGAGAAATACAAAGTTATGACTTTAGCGGCAACATCCGCTGGAGAACACCCGCAAAGCGCGCAGTGACAGCCACTCCTCACTTCCAGGACAACGTGATCTATATCACCTCACTTGATGGCCTACTGTACGCTATCGATGCCAAATCCGGCTGGGTGATCTGGCGCTTCCGGATGGAAGGTGGTTCGATATCGACTCCTACCACCAATGAAAACCATGTTTACGTGGGATCCTCGGACAATACTTTCTACTGCATTAATACCAAATCCGCCAAGAAAGTTTGGACCTTCGAGACCGACAACCAGGTCAACAGCTCGCCAGTATATTACAAAGGCGCTGTATATTTCTGCAATGTCGATGGTATGGTTTACAGCCTCCATGCTGCCAGCGGTCGTTTGCGATGGAAATACCAGGCGGAAGGTCAAATCACCGGTTCACCGATCATTGTTGATGACGTGCTCTTTGTGGGCGCGTCAGATAATAAGGTTTACGCCCTACCAGTCTAGTCGCAGCGATTGAGAGAAAATGATCAAAAGATTCCAAAAAACCCTAAAAGGTCTCTTCCAACCCAGGTCTAATAACGGTCCAGTGGCCACTTCGGTACCAGAGAAATCCATTGATACCAAGGAACTGGAAAGAAAGCCCTCGCTTGAAGTTGAAGCCAGCAAAGCGGTATACAGCTCACCGCATATCCAGGTAGGCTACGGGCTCTCAACTGGAAAACAAAGAACTCACAATGAGGACGCCTTCTTCACCCTGACAACGATGTTCTCGTATAATGAAACCGAGCTTCCCTTTGGTCTCTATATCATTGCCGATGGAATGGGCGGCCATAAAAACGGGGAAATCGCCAGCGAACTGGCGATCCGGACCATTGTGGGCACAATTTTGACGGAGATCTACACCCCATTGATGGGTTTGGATCCCCAACCCGGGGATTTATCCTACCGGGAAGTGTTTTACACCGGGATCGAAAAGGCCAATTCAGAGATCATCACCAACTCCTACGGAGGCGGAACAACCATGACCGCCATTTTGGTGATCGGTGATCAGATGACCATCGCCCATGTCGGCGACAGCCGGGTTTACTCGATCGACACGACCGGACAGATGGAACCCTTAACGCGGGATCACTCCCTCGTGAAACGCCTTCAAGAGCTGGGGCAAATCACCCCTGAAGAAGCCGCTGTTCATCCTCAGCGGAATGTGCTTTATCGGGCTTTGGGTCAAGGGGAACCCTTTGAACCAGAAATAATTTCCACCACCCGACCGGAGGATGGCTCCCTGCTGGTCTGCTCAGATGGGCTCTGGAGCATTGTCGGACAGGAAGGAATGCGGTCGATTATCAAATCTGGAGTCTCTCCCCAGGATATCTGTGACCGGCTGCTTGACGCGGCCAACGACGCAGGTGGCCCAGATAATATATCTGCGATCCTGGTGGAGTTCTCCTGACCAACTACCAAACCTATGCCTGATAAGACCGATTTCTACCAGCGGCTGAATATAGACACTGGCGCATCCGAACAGGCCATTAAAAAGGCCTATCGCATGGCAGTTAGAAAGACCCACCCGGATGTCAACAGGAATCCAGGGGCCACCCAGATGTTCCTGGATATCCAGGAAGCTTATCAGGTGCTGTCCGACCCTTCTAAAAAGGAAAAATACGATCTTGGCCGCGATCCTGGCGAGTCAATTCCTAACATTCATGTAACGATAGAATACAGCCAAACATCTCTGCTGAGATTGGAAGAGCCCCAGGTTATTTACGCCCTGGTGGACATCGTTGCCACTGAAGAGGAGCCTGATACCGCCGCGCTACCCTTGAACATCGCCATTGTGGTTGACAACTCAACGTCGATGGCCGGTGCCCGGCTGGATATTCTCAAAGTAGCCACCAAAGAAATCATCCAGGATCTGGGGGAAGAAGACCTGGTCTCTCTGATCAGCTTCAATGACCGGGCCGAGGTGCTCATGCCCAGCCAGTCCCAACCCTCTGCCCGGGTGATAGACACCAGCATTAATGGCCTGTTTGCGGAAGGCGGTACGGAGATCTATCAAGGCATTGAAGCAGGATATCAAGAGATCAAAAAGAACTCTTCTTTCAATTATGTCAATCACATCATCCTGATTACTGACGGCCACACCTATGGCGATGAAGACAATTGCCTGGCCCTGGCCAAGACAGCTGCGGAGGAGGATATCGGCATCAGCGGATTGGGGATTGGCATTGAATGGAATGATACTTTCGTTGATCAGCTCACTGCCCTGACTGGAGGACAGAGCATTTACATCCATGACATCAAGCAGGTGAAGGAATTCCTGGAGCACAGCATCACAGCCCTCAAACAAGCTACCTCTAGACGAGTAACCCTGGAGTTGGTTCCCGCCCCAGGAGTCCAGGTCACTTCCGCGTTCAGGATCCTTCCCGAAGCCCTTCCCCTCCCCCATCAGGAAATTTACTCTCTGGGTATTCTAAAGAAAGACCAACCGCACCGGGTGCTGTTCGAGTTTCTCATTGAACCCATTTCCAGTAAGATCGAAAGGGCGGTGATCGCTTCAGGAGAGTTTTCGATAAAGCGCCAGCATAAGGACATCAGCCTGCCTTTCACCCTGGAGAGAGGCTTGATCCCCCCCTCCGAAGAGCTGGCCCCTCCCACTAAGGAGATCTTCCAGGCAATCAGCCATCTGGCATTTTACCGCCTGCAGGATAAAGCCCAGCGTGATATCGCCCTGGGAGAGCCAGGAAACGCCTATCAGCGGCTGATGAACCTTTCTTCCCATCTGATGGCCAAAGGAGAAAGCGGTTTGGCTAAAATTGCCATGAATGAAGCGGAATATATCAGATCCCACAACAATTTCAGCCCCACCGGAAAGAAACAGCTAAAATACGGCACCATGCATTTGATGCTGCCCGATAAAACATGAATAGATGTAAATTGTGTGGCCACGAGGAATATAACGGAGCGCTGTTCTGCAGTGAGTGCGGATCTCAGCTGGTCTTTACGGACGGCCTAAAAGTAGACACCCTGGTCTACCCCGCCCAGATCAGGGGGTTAAATCTGGATATATCCAACACCGTGCCCAAGAAGTTGCTAGAGGAAAAGGAGTTTATCCTCTACTATGCCGACGGAGAAGAGACCCTGGACCTCCCGGATCAAAATGAGTTCACTATCGGTAGGCTGGTTGAGGGACAGGTGATCGCCCCGGACGTGGACCTCAATAAATACGATGCTTATAACCTGGGAATATCCAGACTGCACGCAACCATCCGGATAGACCCCCAAGCAAAAAAGGTGTACGTGATAGATCTGGGATCCGCCAATGGATCCAAAGTAAATGGATATGAGATTCCCGCCAACTCCGAAGTACCTTTAAATCACGGCGATGTCTTAACCCTGGGAAAATTCAACCTGAAGGTGATTCTCCCGAGTGAAATGAAATAAGGAAGGTTTGATATGTCAACAACTGTCATAGTGCACATCAGAAACTCAGAACCGATGATGGCTGAGATCGATGATATGCCCCAGGCCGCAGACACATTGATCAAACTCAACAATCCCCGCCAGCGGGACGGCAAGGATCTGGTATTTCTGGAACACAATGTGGTCACCGTTTACTGGCCCTGGTCGGAAATCAGTTTTATTGAAATCATGCCGGGAGAAACCGGTGAAGAAGTAGTCAGCTTTGTCAGGGAATAAAATGAGCGCTGAAAAAACCAAATCCAAGATCCTGGTAGTTGATGATGAGAAGCGCATGGTCCGGTTCATCCAGCTCAATCTGGAACAGGACGGCTTTCAAGTCGTCACTGCCTATAATGGAAAAGAAGCCCTGGAGCAGGTCAGGACCCAGCTGCCGGACCTGGTCCTTCTGGACATCATGATGCCGGACATTAACGGTTTCGAGGTATTGAAAAAGATCCGCGAAGTCAACAGTGTGCCAGTGATCATGCTGACCGCAAAAGGGGAAGAAGATGACCGCATCCAGGGGCTGGAGTTGGGAGCGGATGACTACATCACCAAGCCATTCAGTCCCCGGGAACTGGTCAGCCGTATCCGGGCGGTTCTGCGCAGGACAAAGGCATTCCAAGAGGACCAGGTTGATGTCATCAAGGTGGATGACCGCCTGACAATCGACTTTTCCCGCCGGGAAGTCTGGGTAGAAGGCAAAAAGGTCGATCTGCGCCCCACGGAGTACCGCCTGCTGTATCATCTCGTTCAAAATGCCGGATGGGTGAACACCCATGAACAGCTGCTCTCCAAAGTATGGGGTTTCGAATACCAGGATGAACCCCATTATGTGCGCCTGTATGTGAACTACCTTCGCAAGAAACTCGAGAAAGACCCCTCCCATCCTAAATACATCCTCACCGAGAGAGGCGTGGGGTACAGGTTCGTGGATTATAAAAGGGCACAGGAGAAAGGGAGCTGAGGTCAGGGAAACAGGCCTCCTTGCCAGTCGTGACACTCTAGTATATACTGTCTCCACAAAAAAACAGGAGAAAGCATATGTCTTTCCAGCGAATTTTATTAGTAGACGACCACGAAGTTGTCCGATTGGGGCTAAAGTCACTCCTCAATCGGCACACCAAATTCCAGGTCGTTGCTGAGGCGGCAACCGGCGATGAAGCGGTGACCAAGGTAGAGCAGTACCACCCTGATGTCGTCGTCATGGACATTCGCCTTCCTGGTGGGTCAGGCATTGAAGCTTGCGAAAAGATCATTGAAAAATACCCTGAAACCAAGATCATCATGCTGACTTCCTATGCGGAGGACGAGATGCTGTTTTCCGCTATTCGGGCAGGAGCATCCGGCTACGTCCTGAAACAGGTTGGCAGCAACGAATTGATTGACGCCATTGAGGCCGTAGGTCGCGGAGAAGCCCTGCTGGATCCAGCTGTGACCCAGCGCGTATTCAAAGAAGTCCGCAAGGCAGCCCGGGAAGAGGAAGCCTCTGCCTTCACCGACCTGACGGATCAGGAAAAACACGTGCTGATCCATGTCTCAGAGGGAAAGACCAACCGGGAAATTGCTAAGACCCTCTACCTGGGAGAAGGCACGGTCAGGAATTATGTCAGCAGCATCCTGTCCAAACTGAATGTCAGCAACCGGGCGGAAGCGGCTGCCTATGCGGTAAAACACAACCTCCGCAACCACCTGGTACACCTCTCAAAGGATTAGCTCATTCCAGGTTTGGGAAAGCGCGAAAGAAAAACTGCAGGGAAGTCCCTGCAGTTTTTCTTTATTGATTCTGAGCTGGTACAAGGTAGTTGGAAACAGCCCAGCCCTGCAACGATGGATTCAAAGGGGCCTCCAACTGCCACCACAGATACCCATCACGATCCTCCGGACCACCCTTGACAAGATAGATCTCACCTTCATAACCCAGATAGGCGATTTCTCCGTTTAAGGAGGGATCCCGGCGCAAGCGGAGGCCTTCCCCTCCAGTTCCAGTGATCTGCACATATTCACCCACCCGGATACCGCTGGTCCCGGCGGGGGTTGGAGATACCAGGGGAATCTCCGTGGGGGTAGGCAGGGGAGTTTGAGTCGCGGTAGGAACAGGAATAACAGTGATCGCTCCCCCGCCCTGATAAGCTGTCCGGGAGGATGGGGCCAGCCAGCCCGCCGCCAGAAAGGAAAGAACCACCAGAACACTGGCTGTCAGGATCGAACCGGCGATCACCCAGGGGTTGAGAACGTCTTTCATAAAACCTGATCGGAAAATAAATGTCTTGGTAAATCATCGGGCACCATTACATTCAGTGCCAGGGGCTTGATGGTGATGGTCACATCCTTGGAAGGTGTGCTGGGTTCGCCGTCAAGCTGTAGATAAAGTTCCGTGGCGGATTTGATCCTGATTTCCTGGCAGCTTCTGTGGAGGGTCTTTTCGGAATTAAGGTGCCTGCCAGAGGCCAGGTCGATCAGATGCTGAAGTATTTCCAACGTGCTGTCACCTGAGAAGAGCCACAAATCCATCCGGCCATCATCCAGCATCGCCTGAGGAGAAACTTCGGCCATACCTCCTGCATATAGGTGTATGTTGGTAGCCAGGGCCAGAATAAATGTACCTTCGTGCTTCTCGCCATCAACCCAGATGTCCAAATCCATTCCCGGCCAGGAATAAGCCAGCCAGGCCAGGTTGGCGGCATACTGGGTTGTCGGGAACTGCTTTTCCAGCCGGGAACGGGGTTCAAGGTGGTGGACGATAAAAGCATCAAACCCCACCCCGGCCCATAGCAAGAACGGGATACCCTGACAGATTCCCACATCCATGGTATGCACCCGTCCGTTAAGGAGCTTTTTTACGCTGTTCTCCAGCGCCGCCCAGTTGGTCCAGGACAAGGTTGGCAGCCCTAATTCCTGAGCCCACACATTGGCTGTCCCCGCAGGAAGTACTGCCAGTCTGGTCTGGCTTCCCAGTAATCCAGCTACCGCCTCGTGAACTGATCCATCACCACCCGCCACAAATACAGCATCCATCCCCTTGCGGGCAGCTTTTCTGGAGAATTTGGTGATCTCTTCACTGGTTGTGGTTTTCTGAATCTCAACATCCCAACCGTTATTGGTCAAGACCCTGGCTGCCCGCTCTACCAGCGGGCGTGACGGGAAGCGCCCGGCCATGGGATTATAGATCAGCAGTCCTTTCATAGTTTGCGCCAGTACATATATCTGCTTGAGGCCCTGCCTTCAAAGTGTACTCCATTGCCAAACCATCGTCAATCAGATGATGGTACAATCAAAACGGCAGAGCTACAAGGTCGTCTAAATGTCTGAAATTCTCAACGATCGCTACCAGCTGGATAAAAAGCTCGGTGAAGGTGGAATGGCCATCGTCTTCCAGGCCACGGATCTGATGCTGGAACGAACCATCGCTGTTAAGATCCTCCGGAAAGCATTTTCAGCCTCCGGAGCCTTTCAACAGCGTTTTAAAGAAGAAGCCCGCGCTGCTGCTAATCTGACACATCCCAACATCGTTACCGTGCACGATTTTGGCTTTGACCATGACCGCCTGTTTATCGTCATGGAATACGTCCCGGGAACGGATCTGAAGGAAATCATCAAAAACCATGCCCCCCTGCCCATACCCCAGGCCTCGCGCTTATTTGTGCAGGCCTGCGCCGGGATCGGGTATGCTCACCGGGCAGGCCTGGTTCACTGCGATATCAAACCCCACAATATCCTAGTCACACCAGACAGCCGGGTCAAGGTGACTGATTTTGGCATTGCCCGGGCATTGGCTTCGGTCAAGCCGGATGAACGCACCCGGGCGATCTGGGGTTCCCCAGCCTATTTCTCGCCGGAGCAAGCAGCCGGCAGGGCGCCTTCCCCAGCCTCTGATGTCTACAGTCTGGGTGTGGTGCTGTTTGAGATGCTGACCGGTGAGCTTCCCTTCATGGATTCAACTCCCCAGGACCTGGCCCTCAAACACCGCTACGAGGAGCCCCCTTCTCCCCGCCACATCAACCCGGAAATCTCACCAGCTCTGGAAGAGATCATCCTCAAAGTGCTTTCCAAGGAAGCCAGCGCTCGCTACCGGACAGCGGACCAGCTTGGCAGAATTGTGATCAGTTTTACCGAGTTGGAGGGGAACGGGTATCTAACGGAGGCAGAATCACCCTCTCCGCCCCCCGACCCCAGCCTGGAAGCTATCCTTGCCCTGGAGCAGAGACACCCCCCGCACCAATGGCTGACGGTGCTGCTGGGATTGCTGGCTCTGATTTCCGTGGGGGGACTCATTCCTTTCTGGCTGTGGGTTTACTTTCAGATCAACTGACCATTCTCACCGGCTCTGGCCTATTGTTAACTTATAATACTGCTTATGATTGACAAACCTTTCCTGATTTCCCCCTCGATACTCTCAGCCGATTTTACCCGGCTGGGGAATCAAATCAAACGCGCAGAAGATGCCGGGGCGGATTGGATCCATATCGATGTCATGGATGGACATTTCGTCCCCAACATCACTATGGGCCCTTTTGTCGTGGAAGCCTGCCGGCGCGCTACCGATCTTACGCTGGACGTTCATTTGATGATTGAAAATCCAGAGCGCTATCTGGAAGATTTTGCCCGCGCCGGTGCTGACAACCTCACAGTGCACATAGAAACCTGCCCTGAAATGGGAAAAACCCAGGACGCGATAAAGAAGCTGGGCTGTCAGGCAGGCATCACCCTTAAACCCGGAACCGGGGTGGAGCTGATCGAGCCTTACTTGAAAAAAGCGGACCTGGTGCTGGTGATGAGCGTGGAGCCTGGTTTTTCCGGGCAGACCTTCCTTCCGGAAGCATTGCCGAAAATCAGTCAGATCCGGGATATTCTGGCCCAAATCAACCCGGAGGCAATTATCGAAGTAGATGGCGGAATCAATCCAGACACGATCCGCCAGGCTTACGACCAGGGTGCCAGGGCTTTTGTAGCGGCCAGCGCGATCTTCAAAAACCCAGCTGGGATCAAAGCAGGTATCCAATCCCTGGTAGAGAAGCTATAATAATAGTTAGTTATTATTAGTTATTAAAGGAAAGATCCCGGTTCTAAAGAACTGCCGGGATCGGGGAAAACTCTTTTTCATAACAGCACAACCAGAGTTGTCCTGCAGTGTTTACTTAAGAGACTCAAACTTTTGTCAAGCTGCGGAGGCAGCGCGTGCATAAAGTCTTTTGTACTTTTTTCCCGTCTTCATAGACGGTTACTTTCTGCAAATTAGGTTTGAATTTACGTTTGGTCGATTTTTTCGACCAGGGGCGATTCTGCCCAAACTGTGTGGTCTTCCCACATACATCACATTTCGCCATAATTTGTTCCTCGTTCAACATTGAACTACTTGATAATTACTCAGCTGATCAGGCATCCCTCCCCCGGCGGGATCTTCAAGAACAGAAACGTTCCTTCAAGCCCGCCAATCTTACCATACAACAGCTCAATCAACAAGAGCTGACCTTCTATTCCGGTGTTTTTATGCTAAAATTTGACATCTGCCAGTCATTTAGCAACTATCATCAAAAAGAATGGTGATTCTATGACAAAAAATAACAGATCAATGGGCGAAGTGGAAATTTCCAAGCAAGCTATCGCAACCATAGCTTTCCAGGCTGTTCAGCGCTCCTATGGTGTGGTGGGCCTGGCATCGAAAAACATCGCCGACGAAGTGGCAAACGCTATTGTTAAGGATCCCACCCACGGTATCGATGTGGATTACAAGAACAATCAAATCAACATCGATATCTATGTCATCATTGAATATGGCACAAGGATCAAATCTGTTGCCGCCAGCGTTGCCAATACAGTTCGATATCAGGTTGAAAATTCCCTGGGGATTCCCGTAAACGAGATCAACATTCACGTTCAAGGTCTGCGCATCAGCAACGGAGGCGATTAAGGCGAAGGACCTTTCCGGGAAAACGCCTTCAGGAGTGCTTTGGTATGAGTGAAGAACAAACAGAAAATATCAACCCGATCACCGGCACCCAGTATAAAGATCTTATGAACGCCGGCTTAACCTGGCTGCGCACCAACCAGGAATCCGTCAATGCGCTCAACGTTTTTCCTGTTCCCGATGGAGATACGGGCACCAACATGGTGCTCACCCTCCAGGCAGCAATAGACGAAATGACCACAACGCCAGATAACAAAGTGGGTGAAATTGCTGAAAAGTTGGCCCACGGAGCATTGATGGGAGCCCGGGGTAACTCAGGAGTGATCCTGTCCCAGATCTGGCGGGGTTTTTCCAAAGGCATCGCCAACTGTACCACTCTGGATGCCAGCTACCTGGTAGAAGGGATGAAGCAGGCCCGGGAAACAGCCTACAAAGGTGTGGTCCGCCCCGTAGAAGGCACAATCCTCACAGTATGCAAGGACATGGCAATCGCGGCAGAGAAAGCCCTCAAAAAGACCCAGGACCCTTATGAGATCATCAAGATCATCACTGACGCAGCCCAGGTATCTGTGGATCACACTCCGGAGCTGCTTGATGTGCTCAAGGAAGCTGGCGTCGTTGATGCCGGGGGTAAGGGCCTGATGCACATCTTTGAAGGCATGGTCCGCCATATTGAGGGAGAACCTCTCGATGTTTCCCCTGTGCAGGTCCAGCCACTTTCCATAGTTGGCCAGCAGGAAGCTTTGAACAGCGCTGAACCCGGACAGGATTATGAGGTTATTGTGGATTTCCAGCCCCATCAGCCCCTGGAATTAGAAACATTCTACGAGCAGCTGGAGAACATCGGCACCTCCATCCAGGTCGGGGAAGGGGATGGCATCTATCGGATGCACATCCACGTGCCAACAGAGAAGCGCTACGAGCCGATCGACTACACCATGTCACTGGGCACGATCTCTAAGGTCCATATTGAAAACCTGATGATCCAGATGGATGGCTCCGCTGGGCAGCCCGCCGAAGAACCCATCAAACTCACCAAGGTTGCCCCCGGGGAAATCGCCATGGTAACCATCTCCCCCGGCGCGGGATTTTCACGGATCTTTGCCAGTCTGGGAGCGGCTGCCATCGTCGAAGGTGGTCAGACCATGAACCCCAGCACTCAGGAGATCCTGGCAGCTTTTGAAAATCTACCCACCGACCAGATCATTATCCTGCCCAACAACAAGAACATTATCATGGCAGCGAATTCAGCAGCCGAGCTGTCCGTAAAGCAGGTCAAGGTCATCCCTTCCGTGACCGTTCCGCAGGGATTGGCCGCCATGCTGCGTTTGGTCCCTGGGCATGATTTTGAAACTGTGGTTCAGGGAATGGAACAAGCCCTCACCGAGGTTGAAAGCGGGGAGATCACCACCGCCGTCCGGGATGTTGAGATTGACGGCATTGATGTCAAGGAAGGTCAAATCATCTCTCTCCACAACGGCAAGCTGATCGGATCCAATGAGAACCTGAAGGATGGCTGCCTGGTCTTCCTCGAAACCGCCAAAGCCGAGGATTACGAACTGCTCACTATGTTCTACGGACAGAACATCTCCAAGGAAGAAGCCGAGAAAATGGCCGCGGTGATTCGGGAAAAATATCCCGATCTGGAAGTCGAGCTCCAGTACGGAGGACAGCCCCATTACCAGTTTATCCTGTCCCTGGAATAAAGCAGCACAAAAGCACGCTATCAGGACTATTCATTAACGTCTAGAGATCAACAACGGCGGGTGGGCAGGATGCTCCGCCGTTTTGGTAATCAGGGAGGACCTGATGCCCATCGCCATCGTTACTGACAGCACCTCAGATATCCCTACCAACCTGCTGGAAAAATACGGCATCCGGCAAATCCCGGTGGACCTTACACTGGAAAATAAAACTTACCTGGATGGTTTTGACCTTTCCAGAAATGATTTTTACAACCGTCTGCCCACCCTGAAGAAATTGCCGACCACCGCCGCACCCTCAGTGGGTCGATTTCAAACACTTTATGAGAAGATCTTCAAGAAAGGCTTCTCAAAAATCATCTCCATTCATGCTGCCAGCACTTTAAGCGGGATTTACAATGCATCCAGACTGGCCGCTAAGGAATTCAAGCGAACTATTCAGGTGATTGACAGCGAACAGCTCAGTCTGGGGCTGGGATTCCAGGTTATCGAGGCTGCCCGGGCTGTGCAGCAGGGATTGACCCTAGAGGGAGTTCTCTCCAGAGTGCACTCACTGAGAAAACGCGTCTATGTCTTTGCGCTCCTGGATACGTTCACCTACATCCACCGCAGCGGGCGGGTGTCCTGGGCCAAAGCGCGCCTGGGATCGATCCTGAACATCAAACCCCTGATAGAATTGAAGGCGGGTGAGGTGCTCAACCGAGGCCTGGCCCGGGCGCGGGGAAATGGCTTGCGGATCCTTGAGGATTACCTAACGAAATTGGGCCAGCTGGAATCTCTGGCAGTTTTGCATACCAACGCGGCTGAGGCCGGCCAGGTTTTTCTGGACCGGATGGCACCCGCGGATATCCCTGATCCGCTGCTGGTGAACGTCACTACAATAATCGGGACCCATGTCGGTCCCAACGGGATAGGATTTGCAGCAGTGGTAAAATAAGCCTAATGAAACCATCGATCCAGAAATTACGTAAATTTTTCCGTTTAGAGGCAGAAAGAGGGTACGACAACAAGGCAGTGATGGGAGGATTGGCAAATATCCTCTCTGCCTGGGAGCTGGAGGCCAGGGAGGACCAGCTGTCTGAACAGATCATCCAGGCGGTGATCAGCCGGCTGCGCGATTACCATCGCCTCAGTGATGATTCCCGGGAAGTGGCTTTGAAAGGCATCTGGCGGCGGGTTACCCGGGAAACAGGGGCTGACCAGGAAGACAGCCAGGTGGAGCCCCTAAAACCCCAAAGGCAATCTCCTGAAGTGGAGAGTCCCACTGCCCAGCCTGCAGTTCCTGAGAAAGGGGAAACCCCTCACCCTCTCGCCGCAGAAACTTCGCCTACTTCCTCCGAGAAAACGGTCCCAACGCCAGAACCCCCTCAGCCGCCTCCCGATCTCGATTTTCAAGCCCCCTTGAGTACAATCAAAGGCATCGGCGCTAAGAAACAAGCCGCCCTGGAAAGGATGGGCAAACATTCAATTTATGATCTGCTGTACACCTTTCCGCGCAGGCATGATGATTATTCCCAGCTGAAACCGATCGGCAGCCTGTGGTACGGGGATGACACCACCATCATCGGGACGGTAAAGAGCGTTTCTACCCGCACCGTTCGCAGCGGTAGGATGAAAATCGTTGAAGCGCTGATCTCAGATAAGAGCGGCGCTATCAGAGCAAACTGGTTCAACCAGCCCTGGATGGAAAATCAGCTTAAAAAAGCCAAACAGGTGGTTCTCAGCGGATTGGTGGAACAATATCTGGGCCGGCTGGTGATGAACAACCCGGAATGGGAGCCGCTCAGCGAAGAGCAGCTTCATACCAACCGGATCGTCCCCGTATATCCCCTGACCAAAGATATCACCCAGAAGTGGCTCCGGAAAACTATCCACGACCTGGTTGAGAAATACGCGCCCTATCTGGAGGATCACCTCCCCCCCCAGGTCAGGGAGGCCAACCAGCTGCTTCCCCTGTCCAAAGCCATCCAGGAGATCCATTTCCCGGAATCAGGCCAATCCCTTCAGCAAGCCCGCCAGCGCCTGGCTTTTGATGAGCTGTTCCTGCTCCAGATGGGAGTGCTGGAACAGAAAATGCACTGGGAAAGCCGTCCCGGGATGGTCTTTGACCCTCCGGAGGACTGGCTGGACGTCCAGCTTTCCAGGCTCCCCTTCCAGCTGACCGATGCCCAGCGCAACGCCCTCACCCATGTTCGGGATGATTTAAGGTCAGGCAAGCCCATGAACCGGCTGCTGCAGGGGGATGTAGGTTCCGGAAAGACCGTCATCGCTGCCCTGGCCGCCCTGATTGTGATCCACGGCGGTGGACAGGCGGCTTTCCTGGCTCCAACCAGTATCCTGGCAGAACAGCATTATCACACCCTCTCTGAACTGCTCGTCCAGGGCGAACTCGAAGAGGGCCAGATCCGCCTGCTGATCGGGGCCACTCCTGAGAATGAAAAGGAGGAGATCAGGCAGGGGTTGGCAGACGGGAAAATCAAACTGATTGTCGGCACACATGCCCTGCTGCAGGATCCGGTGAAGTTCCACAAACTCCAGCTGGCTGTCATCGATGAACAGCATCGCTTTGGCGTGGAACAGCGCGGCAGGCTGCGCCAGAAAGGGGAAAACCCCCATCTGCTGGTGATGACCGCTACCCCCATCCCCCGCTCGCTGGCTCTTACCATGTACGGAGACCTGGAGCTGTCAATCATCGACGAACTCCCTCCTGGCAGGCAGCCGGTTGAAACCCACATCCTCTTCCCCAGCGAGATCGAAAGAGCCTACGGCCTGATCCGCCGCCAGGTAGATCTTGGCAACCAGGCTTTTATCATTTATCCCCTAGTGGAAGAAAGCGAGAAGATGGAGGGTAAAGCGGCAGCAGAGGAATTCAACCGCCTCCAGAAAGAAGTCTTTGACTCCTATCAGCTCGGTCTGCTGCACGGACAGATGAGTGCGGATGATAAAGAAAAGGCAATGTCCCGCTTCCGGGACAAGCAGATCCAGATCCTGGTCTCGACCACGGTCGTAGAGGTGGGCGTTGACATCCCCAACGCTACAGTCATGCTGGTGGAAGGGGCCCACCGCTTCGGACTGGCCCAGCTGCATCAGCTGCGCGGCCGCGTGGGCAGGGGCGACCAGAAATCCTACTGCATCCTGATCCCGGGCAGCGCCGAGGAAGCCGAGAACCAGCGCCTGCAAGCTATGGCTGAAACCAATGATGGGTTCATCCTGGCAGAAAAGGACCTGGAAATCCGCGGGCCGGGCCAATTCCTGGGCACCCGCCAATCAGGGTATACTGACCTTAAGCTGGCCAGCATCACTGACCTCAAATTGGTGGAGCAGGCTCGATCCCAGGCAACTGCTCTTTTCCAGCAGGACCCTGAATTAATCCAGGAAAAACACGCGCAGCTGGCCCGGGCTGTCAGTCAATTCTGGTCACAGCAAAACACAGGGGACATCAGCTGACCCCCTGCCGGCCTCCAGGTAAGGAGTAATTCATGATACGAGCAGTATTTCCCGGCACTTTCGATCCTGTCCACTATGGCCATATCGATATAGCCCAGCGGGCCTCCAGACTCTTCGACGAGGTGATCCTGGCAGTCTACGACCAGCCGCTGAAAAAGCTTCTCTTTCCACCAGAAAGAAGGATCGAGCTGGTAAAACTGGCTCTGGACTCAACCCCCAACATCAAAGTCATGGGCTACAGCGGGCTGACAGTCGACTTCTGCCACAAGATCGATGCCCAGGTGATCGTCCGGGGTCTGCGGGTGTTCTCGGATTTTGAATATGAGTTCCGGATGGCCCTTGCCAACCACAGCCTGTCGCCAGATATCGAGGTCGTGGCCTTGATCACCAACAAGGATCATACTTTCCTGAGTGGGTCCACGGTCCGAGAAATCGCCGCTCTGGGAGGCGATGTCAGCAGCATGGTCCCACCCTGCGTTGAGCACGCCTTAAAGGAGCGTTTTAAGGAACTGGGCAGTGATCAGTCCATTGTCCCCCATACTTCGCTGAGAGACTGAAGAAATCCTTTTCATGTTATACTAAAGGATACTTCCTTTTAAGGAGCATGCATGGACATTCTACACCTAGTGGATCGACTGGAAGAATTAATAAACAACAGCCGTTCTATCCCCTTTACCCGCAATGTCATCCTGGACGAAGACCGTATACTAGATCTCATCGATCAGATGCGCGTTGCCATACCCGAAGAGGTGAAGAAAGCCCAACAGATCATAGCCCAAAAAGACCGCGTCATCGCCCAGGCAAAGGAAGAGGCAGAGCGAACAGTAAACCTCGCCAAAGAGAAGAGCGAAAAACTTACTGACCGGGACGGCATCGTCAAGGAAGCCAAGAAAAAAGCCAGCCAAATTGAAGCGGAAGCAGAAAGCCGGGCTAAAAAGACCCAGGCCGAAGCGGATGAATATGTCACCGAGACGCTGACCAATCTGGAAATTGCCCTGGAACGGGTCCTCAATCAGGTCAGAAATGGCATTTACATCCTTGAAGAGGAAAATAAATTCCTCCCAGAAGAACCTGAGCAGGAACCCGGAGAAACGGTCAGCTGATCCCCCTTCTCCATTGAGACCAAAACAGCCCCTGAGGGCTGTTTTTATTTGCCACGCTGGCGCCAGGTGTACCTGACACCATCTTTGGTGTAGAAATACTTCGACAACACCCAGCCCACCAGGCGGGGGAAATGAGCCTCAGCCAGGATCGCCAGCCACATGAACCAAGGAACCACCACCCTGGTCGACCTGCGCTCGATCACCCGCAATATCGTCTCAGCAACATCCTGGGGAGAAAGCAGAGCAAAAGCCGGGGTAACCGTCCTGGCTTTCCAGCTAACCTGTGGATCCTGGGCGAAATCCGTGTCCACGGAGCCCGGAAAGATCTCAGAGACAACCACTCCCGTTCCTCGCAACTCCCGCCGCAGGCTGGTCATGAAACCCCGCCCGCCAAATTTACTGGCATTGTAGAGGGAATAAGTGGGTATACCTACCCAGGAAGCAACTGAGGATATGTGAATGATCTGCCCCTCGCCAGCTGCCAGCAGGTCCGGCAGGACGGCCCTGGTCAGCTGGATCATGCCGACCAGGTTGATCTGAAGCAGATTCTGGATATCGGCTTCCAGGGAGTACTGATCCAGCCAGAGGTGCCTGGCAGCGCCGGCATTGTTGACCAGGATATCGATCCGGCCAAATTCCTTCCGGACCGCATTTACAAGGTCGTTGATCTGTTCCACCCGGGAGATGTCCAGAGGGAGGGGCAGAGCCTGTCCCCCCTCCGAGCGAATCTGGCCGGCCAGCTCCTCCAGGCGGTCCAACCGCCTGGCTGCCAGTACAACCCGGTATCCCCGGGCACCCAGGGTGAGAGCTGTTTGTTTGCCGATGCCTGATGAGGCTCCGGTGATAATGACAACAGGGGATTCTTGCATCTATGATCACCTCACTTGAACTGCAATAAACTGATTTTACCAGAGAGGCAATAAGCTTGTGGTTTCCCCAGGGGGGAGTGCGGCTGGTTTAATTTGATTCTAGGTGAAATTCCGGATAGAATGAAAGGAGATTATCCCACTGCGATCTCCCCTCTTGAGAATCCCCGAGGGGTCTACCATTATGCCAGCTGCCCTGACAAGGAGGTCAAGATGGATTTTCAACTCTCTGAGGAACAACGCCTGTGGCGGAAATCAGTTCACGATTTCGTTAAAAAGGAAATCAAACCCCTTGCCAAGGAAATCAATGAAAACGAGGAGATCCCCCCCCAACTGCTGAAAAAGATGGGGCCGCTGGGTTTGCTGGGAATGAGCGTCCCGGAAGCCTGTGGGGGAGCAGAGCTGGATTCCATCAGCATCGCCATCGCCATTGAAGAGATAGCCTGGGGAGACGGGGGGACCGCCCTGACCATCGAAGCTCACAACGAGCTCGGCTGCGCCGCAGTGGCGGCTTTTGGCAGCGAGAGTCAAAAGAACAAATGGCTGCCCCCGGTGGCATCCGGGGAAGGCAAACTCACTTCCCTGGCATTAACAGAACCCCAGGCTGGCTCGGATTTGAGGAATATCAAGACCAGCGCGAAGAAAGAGGGGGATTCCTGGGTCCTGCAGGGCTCCAAAGCCTGGATCACCAACGCCGGAAAAGCCGCTTTTATCGTCACCCTGGCAGTCACCGACCCTGATAAAGGTTCCCGGGGAATGAGTATGTTCATCGTTCCTACCGATGCCCCGGGGCTCTCGATCGCCCCCCCGGAGAAGAAGATGGGTGCTGGGGGAACTCACAGCCACGCAGTCAGCTACGAGAACGTGCGGTTGCCGCTGGAGAACCTGCTTGGCAAGCAGGGAGAAGGCCTGCAGCAAACCCTGCACGTCCTGGACGGCGGCCGGATCAGTGTGGGAGCGATCTCAGTAGGGATCGCCCAGGGCGCCCTGGACGAGGCTGTCAAGTACGCTCGAGAACGACACTCTTTCGGCAAACCCCTGCAAGACCACCAGGCCATCCAGTGGCTGGTCGCTGATGCCGCTACCGAAATACACGCTGCCCGGCTGATGGTCTATTATGCAGCCTGGCTGAAAGAACAGGGCCAGCCCTTCACTCAGGCTGGCGCCGCCGCCAAGTTGTTTGCTACTGAGATGGCTGAACGGGTCAGCTACAGCGCCATCCAGATCCACGGCTCCTACGGCTACAGCCGGGAATATCCAGTAGAAGCCATGTACAGGGCAGCCCGTTTGATGACCATCGGCGAGGGAACCAGCGAGATCCAGCGGCTCGTGATCGCCCGCAAGGTCTTTAAAGATGGACCGCTGCAAATCCCCTGATAACCGTATCTGCCAGCCAGAACTTTGGCTTACCAGATATAAAAAAACTTCCGAAGCCGGGTTGGCTTCGGAAGTTTGCTCACTTGGGGGATGAGGTTCACTCCCCGATGATTTCCAGCAAGGTATCGATCCCAGCCTGGATCTGCAGATCATAAGGTTCAGCCTTCAAACCCCAGGTTCCCAGAGGCGCGATCACATCTGGCGTCACCCCAACTCCTTCCAGGACCGTGCCGTCATTCAACGCCAGAGTGGAGACCGCCAGGCGGATCAATGTCCCATCTGCCAGAATCCATCCCGTGATCCCTTCAGTGTTGCCGGCCGAGTTCATGCCCACGATTGTGGCCCGGCCCAGCTCCTGCATCGCCGCCGGGAAATAATCGGCCGCGCTGTGGCTGGAACCATCCGTGAGCACCACTACCGGTGTGGTCTTGTTCCATTCCACCGGACCGCGGATGCGGTAAATGGTGCGCTGCTCCCCTTCCCTGAACGGGCCTACTGTACCAACTATCCCCTCGGTGAAGACTGCAACCGAATCATCGGAATTGCCGCCCGGGTTGTGCCTTACATCGACGATCAAACCATCCAGGGGTTGGTCAGCTTCCATGGCTCTGATGCTTTCCATGATCGTAAAAGCCGCATCGCCGTCAAAATCCGTTACCCGAATATAACCGATGCGGGGATCCTGATTGACAATTTCGTAATAGCGGTCGGGACAGTCCCCCGCCCCGCCTAAAGTGAGAGTCAGGTCTACCGGGTCCTGGTCCGGCCCCTGCCAGACAGTCAGGGTGACCTGACTGCCGCCTGTTCCATAAACAGCTCCCAGGATATCATCGCGAGAGAATTCCTCACCTTCTTTGACCACTTCCTTCCCATCAATGGCCAGGATGATGTCACCCCGGGTGATGCCAGCAGCTGCCGCCGGGCTGGTCCCACACACATCCCAGGCAAACAGATATTCATCTTCCCGGGAAGGACCTGGCCAGATGACAATTCCCGTCCAGGGCTTTGGTGCAGCAGCATCTGACGTCTCCACATCAAACTCCGCGGTCATCCGGTCCGGGGGGACAAAGCGGCTGTGATCATCATTAAGCTCCCCGATCATCTCACTGAGCAGATCCCAGAGCTCTTCAGAGGAGGTCACCTGTTCTGCCCGGGCAGTATATTCGTCATAGATAGCATCCCAATCCGCCCCGTTGAAATTGTCCCGGACATATTCCGTATTGACAATGCTCCAGGCCTGTTTGACGATGCCCACATAATCATCCGGACCCTCCACCTCGACACCCCCAACTGGTGTGGCTGGTACGATGGTCTGCTGTGAAGTCAGAGCCATAGCGGTCTCCATTAAGTTAGGTGATCCAGAAGTGGGCGTGGCTTGAGCCTGGCCTGCTGCACCGCAGGCGCCCAGGACCACACTTGCAATTATCAACACCACTCCTATCCAAAAAGCTTTTTTCATATCAGCGCTCCTCAATTGAAATTGATGTTCGATATCATCTCATAACGCGCGGCCGGGACGGTGTCCCGCTTCAGCTTGCTGGTCATTTTCCAGTAATTGTACTCCATGTCCCAGGACCGGAGCCACGATCCGGAAGTTTTCCAGGGCACCTTTAGGGCTCCCTGGCAGGTTGATGATCAGGGTCTTTCCTCTGATCCCGGCTTTCGCCCGGGACAGCATTGCGTGAGGAGTGATCTGCAGGCTGCCAGCCCGCATGGCCTCCGCCAGGCCCGGGGCATCCCTTTCGATCACAGAGGAGGTTGCCTCAGGGGTGATATCGCGTGGCGAAAAGCCTGTCCCCCCGGTGGTCAGAATGACATTACAGTCCCCAGAGTCAGACCAGTCCATCAGGATTTCAGCAATCTGCTGGAAATCATCCGGAACGACAGCCTTCCGGCTGACCTGCCAGCCAGCGCCCTCAACCGCCGCCACGAGCGCGGGGCCGGACAGATCCTCCCGCTCCCCCGCAGCAGACCGATCAGATACGGTCAGGATCCCAAATCGCAAGTTCATTGACTTCCCTTCCTAAACCAGGACTTCCCAGCGCCCGTGGATGCCGTCATCCGTGACCCCGTAATAATGGCGGTAGCCGTCCTTGGTGCGCTCGATCAGGTCGTAGCTGGAAAAATTTCCCCGCTTTTTGCGGGAAACCAATCCCACGTCTCCCTGCCATTTGATGTCCAGTGTTTCAATATCAGCCGGAAGCTTGGAAAACTGGGAAATCGCATAATGCCACAATCGCCGGGATGATTTCAAGGTGACGTTCTTCACCACATTGCCGTTGCGCAGGTCGCGGACCTCATAGTAATTTTCTCCTCCCCGCTTGGTGACAGAAATGATCTCCACACCAGTGCGAGGATGATCCAGCTCAGGCATTTCCTGCTCGGCCGGAGAGGCCATCTCATAGACATCCTTGGTACCCGGGATAGGCAGGGGGGCTGCTGCGATCTCTGCTTTGGCTTTTACCGAGGATCGGGTCTTTTGCCCCTGCATGACCAGCTCCACAATCTCATCCCGCACAGCCATGCCAGTCTCGGTTTCTGTTCTCAGGTAGATCTTGTTGTCATCCACCGCGTAGGGAGGATCCTCCCCTTTGGGGATCATCACCTGAATGACCTTCTTCCCGTGAGTCTCCTGGACATCGAATTTGCAGGATAATTCAGGGCTGATGCGCTTGTCAATCTCTGCCTGGAGCTTCTGAATGCTCTGATTGGGACGGGGAATGCCCTCGAATTCCTTCTTCGGGTCAGCCGACAGACCCAGATAGAGCGTTCCACCGTTGGAATTTGCAAAAGCGCAGATATCAGCAATGATGGAATACAGGTGTCCACCCCGGATAGTGATCTTCTCATGGAAATCCTGCATGAAGTTGGGGCCTTCCTGGCGGGCATCCTGAATAAAATCATAAGCCGGCTGGGAGCTGTGCCGGTGGGGTCGGGCATTGGAAAAACTGTTGCTTTCGAAGAGCTCCTGCAAAGCCTGAAAGCTTCTCTCCGGCAGGCGCACATCGGTAGTGCGCTCCCCGACTCCCAGTTTGTTCTGGTAGGCCGGGTTCTTGACCAGCAGATGGGCATCAGAGCCCTGAATGCAGTGCATGCGCCGGGGGTATTCCGGTTTATTGCCGCTGAAGAAAAATGCCGTGGAATGGCGCCCCGTTTTCTCCAGGTCGGTAACTTCCAGAGCGATCAGGTTGGGGTCCTGGGTATAGGCGATCTTAGTTTGTCCTCCGAAGGGGAAGCGGCGCATGGCAACCCCATTGTTGGAATTGGCATGGGCAGCGATGGCCATGCCGCCAGCCTCGCGGATGGCTTTGTAGGCTGTCAGCACATCCACACTGGCACCCACAGTCACCGAACCCTGGTCCAGCTTCTCTGAGGGGATGTTCAACTCCAGCAGCAGATGTTCAATATCGCGCACCGGTTTTTCCGGCGGGAAGATAGCCAGGATGTGGAAGCCAAAGGTTGCTGTGAACTCGAACCCGGGCAGGACCAGAACCCGGCTGAGCAGTTTTTGATATTCTGCCAGGCGGGTTTCCTCTTCCGGGAGCAGCCGGTTGAGCTGCTGGAGCAGTTTAAGCTGATCGATCTCCTCCATCATCCTCCTGTAACCAGCCACAGTATTGTGGTCGGTGAAGGCGATGATATCCAGTCCTTTGGACGCGGCCTGCTTGAGAATGTCCAGATAGCCGATATCCGGTTGCAGATAATCCTCCGAGGCCGGCGTATGTAAATGCAAATCCATGGTATGCCAGGTTAATCTGGCAGATTTATTTTTTGACACAAATACCTCTCTAACGGGCTTCCAGGAACAGATACTGCCTCACTATCCTTTCCACAGCACCCTGAGCGGGTCCTGGGGATGGACGAGCCTGAAAACACCGTTATCAATAAGTATCGCGCAGGGAACAGGGGACTTATCTAGGACCGGGAAGTTGATCTTCCCTTATGGAGGGATTGAATGTGATCATCCCCCGGTTTAATATCTCTGTCCGCTATATGGTGTTCCTCTCCGCAATTTAATATAATTGACCTGGCAGACCCGCCACAGATGGGCTGGCACTCACCTTATTTGGCAGGACTTGCCTTCTTGGTCGCGGCTCTCCTTTTCGAAAGGGCAGCCTCTAATACCTCTTCTATATTCTCAACAAACACAAAATTGATCTTTTCGAGCACTTCCTCAGGGATGTCCTCTTCCAGATCAGCCTGGTTCTTTTTGGGCAGGATGACTGTCTTTGATCCTGCCCGGTAGGCTGCCAGAACTTTTTCCTTGATGCCGCCTACCGGCAGGACCTGGCCCCGCAGGGTAATTTCGCCAGTCATGCTGACACCTTTCTTTACAGGTCTCCCGGATATCAGCGAGACCAGGGCTGTGGCCATGGTCACACCCGCGGACGGTCCATCCTTGGGTTGGGCGCCAGCCGGCACATGCAGGTGGATATCCTTGTCCTTGAAGAAATCTATGTCCAATCCCAGCTTATCCGCCTTGGAGCGCACATAGGAGAGAGCTGCCTGGGCTGATTCCTTCATCACCTCACCCAGCGATCCAGTCAGCTGGAAATTGTTATTCCCAGGCATGGATGTCGCTTCTACAAATAATACCTCACCTCCGGCGGAGGTCCAGGCCAAACCGGTCGCCACACCAGGCAGGGATGTGCGGCTGGCAAGCTCCTCGTCACCGTAATAGCGCGGTCGACCGAGGAATTCGGCTACTTCCTTGATCCCAATTCGCACCTTCTTGGTTTCGCCTTCCGCAATCAAGGTAACCACTTTGCGGCACAGGTTGCCGATCTCTCGCTCCAGGTTGCGAACTCCTGATTCCCGGGTGTAGGACCGGATAATGGTCTGCAGCGCCTGGTCAGTGAAGGAGATCTCCTTGGAGAGCAGTCCGTTCTCACGGATCTGCCGCGGGATCAGATACCCTTTGGCGATGGCTTTCTTTTCCCTGTCTGTGTAGCCGGAGAGTTTGATGATCTCCATCCGGTCTCGCAGCGGGGAAGGAATGGGGTCCAGCAAGTTCGCGGTGGTGATGAACATCACCTTGGAAAGGTCATAGGCTACCTCCAGATAATGGTCCCTGAATTCACTGTTCTGTTCCGGGTCCAGCACCTCCAGCAAGGCAGAGGTGGGATCGCCCCGATAATCCCGTCCCAGTTTGTCAATCTCATCCAGCATAAAAACCGGGTTGTTCTTCCCGACCCTCCGCAGGGCCTGCAAGATCCGCCCGGGCATGGCGCCGATGTAAGTCCGCCGGTGGCCCCGGATCTCGGCTTCATCGCGGACTCCGCCGAGGGAAATGCGGATAAACTCCCGGCCCAAGGAACGGGCGATGGATCTGCCCAGGGAGGTTTTGCCAACGCCGGGAGGCCCCACAAAACACAGGATCACGCCTTCCCGGATGCGGCGGATATTATCATCGTAGGTTTCCTCAAACTCACCTTCCCGTTCTTTGCGCAGTTTGCGTACAGCCAGGAACTCCAGGATCCTCTCCTTGACGTCCTCCAGGCCGTAGTGGTCCTCATCGAGCACCTGGCGGGCCCGGGTGATATCCAGATTGTCCTCCGTCATCTTTGACCAGGGCAGAGAAACCATCCAATCCAGATAAGTGCGGATCACACCATATTCCGCTGCCGCCGAAGGCAGGTTTGACATGCGGTCCAGTTCCCTCCTGGCCTGTTTGTCAGCTTCCTCCGGCATGGCGGCTTCATCGATCTGACGGCGGAACTCTTCAATTTCCGCCATCTGGCTGTCTTCCTCACCCAGTTCAGAGCGAATGGCTTTCATCTGCTCGCGCAGGAAGTACTCCCGCTGTACTTTCTCGATTTCTGAGCGGGCCTGATTCTGGATGCGCTGGCCGATTTCCAGCATTTCCAGCTCCCTGGTAAGGAAGTTGACCAGCTTGTGGAGCTTTTCTGAAACCGAGTTCAATTCCAGCAGCTCCTGGGCTTCTGAAAGCTCCATGCGCTGGAAGTTCGCCACTGTGTAAACCACCTGGAGGGGGTCGTCCAGAGTCATCACCGCATCCACCAGCTCCTGGGGGACGGCCGGAACCAAATTGGTGATTTCGGCAAACTGATCCCTGGCCTGACGGGTGAGAGCGTCAATTTCCAGATCGCGCTCTACCTTGACCGGTGAAAGCTCGATCCTGGCTTTCAGATAAGGCTCTTCCTGGACAAATTCCCCGACATTGAAACGGGTGATGCCCTGCACCAGCAGGCGGATGGTGCCGTCCGGAGCCCGGAACAGGCGGTGGACCGAGGCCACCGTGCCCACTCGATAGAGATCCTCCGGGCCCGGCAGCTCATTCTGAGGATCCTTAGAGGTGACCAGGCCAATCAGGCGGTCATCCGCGGACAGCACATCGTCCACCAGGCGGATAGAGCGCGGCTGGCCGATGGAGAGCGGAACTGCTGTCTCTGGATAGACCACCAGCCCCCGCAGAGGCAGTATCGGCAGCTCCGAGGGAATGCGGCCAATCAGTGCTTCCTGGTCTATCTCAACACCTTCATCCTCATTGGCACTTCCGTGATTGGAGACCACAGCCCCCAGGAAGATATCGTCAATGGACAAATCCTCCCGATTGGCCCAATCCAGCAGTTCCCATAATTCTGTGCTCCAGCGATTTACCGGCATACCTGATCTTTCCTCTCCTGCAGTTAATCTGGGGTTCAATCTAGCAATCATTCTGCGTCACCCCAGGATTAATTTTAACACAGAGAGAGCGCCTTTCCCTCCCGGGAGGAAATTTATATAGTAGATTAACATTTCCGCCCGGGCCCCTCACCCAGGAAGCTTTCTAACACCGATTTAATAGAAAGCCGTCCCCCTGGGTTCTATAATAGCGGATGAACCAGAAAAGTACATATAATCACTCTATGAGATCCAAAGGAGAACACCTATGCTTTCTAAAAAAATGTTAACAGCCCTGAATGATCAGATCCAACATGAACTGGAATCCGCCTACATCTACCTGGCCATGTCAGCCTATTTCCAGGCGAACAACTATCCCGGGTTTGCCCAGTGGATGAGAGCGCAGTACGAAGAAGAGCTGATCCACACTTTCCGGTTTTACGACTTCATCCACAGCAGAGGATCCCGGGTGACACTGCAGGCCATTCCCGCCCCTCCGGCGGATTATAATTCCCCTCTGGCCGCCTTTGAAAACGCTTTGGCCCATGAAGAGAAGATCACCGGTGATATCAACCGGCTTTACAAACTGGCCATTGAGGAAAATGATTACCCCAGCCTGTCCTTTCTGCAGTGGTTCATCGATGAGCAGGTTGAAGAAGAAGAGAACGTGGGAGCCGTGGTGGAAGATCTCAAACGCATCGGCGGCTCTGAGCAGGGCCTGTTGATGCTGGACCGCGAGCTGAGCCAGCGCCAGTCGCCTGCTGCCCCGGTGGAATAATTCAGAACCCAGGTAAATATCACCCAAAAACCCGCAATCGTGTGATTGCGGGTTTTTCCTTGGGTTGAACATCCAAGTTGAATTCAGATCAACCGGTACTATCCCGGTGCCATCGAAATGGAACGAGCTGCTCTTAACTAATTTCTGATCAGCATGAGATTATTTACAATCTCTGTCTTTAAATATTAAATACCAATCGTCATTCAGCGGATGGTCTCCATCCACTACTCTATTTCCGCCACAAAAAGTGAATATATAATGATATTGGCCTGGACGGAGTGTGATCCAGGCATGTCCTCGTGTGGGGACAGAGAACATTCCATCAACGCCAGTCTCATAATATTTCAAATAGATATTCACCCAATAATCCGTTTG
>JANTFT010000008.1 GCA_024763275.1 Anaerolineales bacterium
TCAGAATATCCTTTTTATAAGGCGCTACTGGGATCTCGGTGTCTTTCTCAAGGATCTCCTGCCACTTCCCCTCCACCTCCGCCAGGGCGTCCTGCCGCTCCCTTTCCAGATCCTCGATTTCCTTCTTATATGTCTCGATCGCCTGCAGGGACTCTTCCACGTCCGCTTTAGCCTGGCTGGTCATCCTGCGTTTGGTCAGCGAGGTAGTCATCCGGCGGCTGCGTCCTGCCAGCAGGCTGATCAGGTTCTCTGCGTGGGTCCCAAGCTCTTCAAGTTTGCGCTGGGAGAGCTCCGCTTCGTCCTCGTCGAGTTCGCGCTCTTCCCGCAGCAGGCGGTCCTTGATCACCTCAAGTTTTTTCTTAAAGGACATTTCGATCTTATCTTTTTCCTTCTCCAGTCCGCTTTCCGCAGCTTCTGCACACATCCGGCGGAATTCTCCCTGGGAGACCTGCGGTCCCGCGAATACCTTCAGCTCCTCATTGACGCGGACAGGCGCGGTTACCGAATGGTAGATCCAATCCTTGTAATCGGTCTCCAGTTCACGCAGCTTGGTACCATCAGTCAGCGGTCCGCTGAGATCCTGGAAACGAGCCTCCTGTCTGGGCGCGGGCTCGAGAGCATCCAGGTCGATCGGCTCCGAGGACCAATTTTCCCAGCTAACTCTTCCGGACTGATCCAGCTCCCTTACCAGTGCGGTGGTGATCAGATCATAATCGAGGTTGTAGTTCCTTCTCAAGAAACGAACTGCCGCCTGGGCAAGCAGCACCGGCTTATACACCACCTGGTAGGGGACATCCGGCGGGGCTGAAATACCGGCGGCCTGGATAGCTTTCGCCAGGCTCAGGTTGTTGGGGAGATAGTACTCGTCTATCCCCGCCGGCACATTGGGCCTGGTGCTGGTCGGGGCTGCTGGCCCGACGGCTTCCGCCCTGGCCGAAGTGGTCCGGGCCGCCCTGGGGGACGCCTGTCTGGAAATGGGTCCGCCAGCGCCGGCCAGCGCGTTGAGGGCAGGCAGCTGCACCCGGGTCAGGGGGCCTGTCAGGTAATTCATTGCCCAGCGGGTGTGGAAAAGGACCGGCTCCTCCTCGTGGACGTTGTGCAGCAAAAAGACCCGCTTATCCAGAGTAGAGATCAGCTTGTCATATGTTTTCCTGTCCAGGCCAGGGGCAGCGCCCTCGAGGCCATCCAGCAGTCGGTTCTTATCCTGTTCGGTCTGCAGTTTACCGATGAACCAGGTCCCGGCATTAGAGAGTGCCTTGTAATCCACGTCCACGGGGTTCTGGGTCACCAGTACCTGGCCGATGCCAAAGGCCCGGGCCTGCTTCAACATGCGCAGCATGGGAGTCTTGGAAGGAGGGTTCGCCACCGGGGGCAGGTAGCCAAAGATCTCATCAAAATACATCAATGCCCGCAGAGTCGTTGAGCCTTTCTGCTTCCGCATCCAGGTTTCCACCGCGGCATACAGCAGGGTGACAAAGAACATCCTTTCCTCATCAGAGAGATGGGCGATATAAAAGACACTGTGGCGGGGGCGGCCATCCGACCCGTAGAGCAGCTTATCGATCTCCAGCGGTTCCCCTTCGATCCAGCTCTGGAAAGTCGGGGCGGCCAGAATGCTGTTGAGCAGGATGGATAATTCCTGGCGGTCCTTTTCGGGGAAGAAGCTGTCCAGATCCAGTACACCCAGCTTTTCAAAGGGCGGCGTCTGGATCTGCAGGATCAGCTCGGTCAGGTTCAGGTCTTTTCCCCTGCTCCAGGCGTATTCAAAGATGTTGCTGAGCAGGATGTGCTCCCGGGAGCGGACAGGATCGATATCGTCCAGCCCCACCAGCCCCAGCAGCCCCATCACTATCCCGGAGATCTTCTCTACCAGGATCTCCCGGTTCTCATCCCAGGGAATGTCCGGGGCCTTCAGGGAAGCCAGGATGTTCACCGGGATCCCGGCTTCCGAGCCAGGTGTATAAACGGCGAAATGGGCAGCATCCTGCAAAGCCTGGATGCGCTCAGGGCCGATATCCCACTTGGCCAGGCCTTTCTTCCACAGCGCGGCCACGTCAGCCGCAGCCTGCTCGACGGTTTTATCATCCCGCCGGGCCTGGTCAGGATTGACCCAGGGAGCAAAATCAGCCGCGGACAGCTCCGGGAAGTGCAGCAGGGCGTTGGTGATGTCGCCCTTGGGGTCGATCATCAGCGCAGGGATCCCCTGCAGGGCGGCTTCCTCCAGTAAATCGATACACAGGCCGGTCTTTCCTGATCCGGTCATACCCACGCAGACAGCATGGGTGGTCAGGTCATCCGGATCGTACATCAAGTTCTCAGATGTGATCTCTCCATCTTTGTAAATCCTGCCCAGATAAAAACGGTCAGCAGATTTCGTCATCAGCAACCTCTCAAGGAAAAATAAATTCAGTTAGACAGGTTCGTTATACGCTCTTGATTTTACCTTAACCGGAAGAAGTTAAACCAACTTACCGGCAGCGGCAGCCCCACCTTTTCACCCTGGACAAAGCTGGCATATAATAGGATACAAAGCTGACCCTATTGGTTGAAAAGGAGGCATCCATGAGCTACCAGATCACTTTCTACGGCCACGGCACTTTCGGCGTTAAAGTCGGAGAATATCAGCTGCTGATCGACCCTTATTTTACTGACAACCCGAGCACTGAAACCAGCCCGGAGGATCTCAACCCCGATTACCTGCTGATCACCCACGGACACGGCGACCATGTGGGAGACGCGGTGGAGATCATCAAGCGCACAAGCGCCAGGGTGATCGCCAATTTCGAGGTGGCTAACTGGCTGAGCGCCAAGGGAGGGGGAGAGGTATTCCCCCAGCATATAGGTGGCGGGCATGATTACCCCTTCGGCTATCTGAAGCTCACCCAGGCTGTTCACGGCTCGTCGCTTCCAGACGGCAGCTATGGAGGCATGCCAGCAGGATTACTGCTCACCACGCCTGCAGGCGAAAAGATCTACTTCGCCGGGGATACCGGCCTGTTTGCCGGCATGTCCCTGATCGGAGAGGAGGGGATCCACCTGGCTGTACTGCCCATCGGAGACAATTTCACCATGGGCCCGGATGATGCCCTCCGAGCGGTTAAGCTGATCCAGCCCCAGTATGTCATCCCGGCCCATTACAACACCTGGCCGCTGATCGCCCAGGACCCGCAAGCCTGGAAGGAGCGGGTGGAAGCGGAAACGGATACCCAGGTCATGATCATGGAGCCAGACACAACTCTGGATTTTTAAGATAAGGAATGCTATGGCTGAAACGATCGACCGCAAAGACCTGGAAAAGAAGATGGAGGAGGAAGGCCGTCTGCCCCCGGGTCAGAGCCTGACACTCAAATTCCCCATTCTCCATTACGGAAGCGTGCCGCAGTTCGACCCTGTCACCTGGCGCTTCAAGATCTGGGGAGAGGTGGAAGAAGAGCTCAGCTGGAGCTGGGATGAATTCAACCAGCTTCCCCGGACTGAGGTCCTGCTGGATATCCACTGCGTGACCAAGTGGAGCAAATTCGACACCCGCTGGCAGGGCGTCTCCCTGCGGTCTCTGATTGAAGGGGGATATATCAAACTGAAACCCGGGGCCGCCTATCTGCTGCAGCACGCCGAGGGAGGCTACACCACCAACCTGCCGCTGGAAATCGCCCTCCAGGATAACTTTCTGCTGGCCACCCATTTTGACGGGAAACCGCTGACCCCCGAACACGGCGCGCCGGTGCGGGGCATGGTGGGCCATATCCCGGATAGGCCCGAGCTGAAAACGGCTTATTTCTGGAAAGGAGCCAAGTGGCTGAAAGGACTGGAGTTTCTAAGCGAGGACCAGATGGGCTTCTGGGAAAAAGCCGGCTACCACAACGAGGGTGATGTCTGGAAAGAACAGCGTCGGCGCTGACCCATAAGGGACTAAGTCCTTTGAAAAGGACTTAGTCCCTTATCTCTTCATAGCCGGCACACCGCCGGCTTTCTCCGCTTTCCTAACTGCATTCAATATGGCCTGCTGGTAGGCCTGGGCAGCGTAGGCTCCCACAATATTGATGTCAATCTCGATCTCCCCGGAGGAAAGGGCAAAACAGGTGTCCCCATCCAGCAGGGTGAAAGCCGGTCGGATGGTCCGTGCCAGGCCGTTGTGAGCCATCTGGGCCACCCGGGTAGCACCTTCCTTGTTGAGCTTGACGTTGGTGGCCACCACGCCGATCACCGTGTTGGATGCCCCGGAAGCGAAGCTCATCACCTTGCGTCCCACAAAGGATTTCATCATCTTCAATGTATCCGCGTAGCCCTTGATCCCCCTCGCTCCGGCCAGGATCTGACCGCTCTCCGGGTCCACCACGTCGCCAAAGGCATTCACGGCCACGATGGCAGCGACTTTCCCGCCCCCTCCCAGATCAACGCTGGCCGTGCCGATGCCTGACTTGGTGGCCATTTTCGGGGAAAGGATCTTCCCCACCGTGGCTCCCGTTCCCGCGCCGACATTGCCTTCCGCGGGCGGGTCTTCCGAAGCGTTCAGGCAGGCCTGGTAGCCCATCTCAGCGTCCGGCCGGGCCTTGGGGTCCCCGATCCCCAGATCGAAAAGCACCGCCGCAGGCACAATGGGCACCCTGGCCGGACCAGCATTGAACCCGAGATCATGCTCCTCGCAATAGCGCATCACGCCGGCAGCGGCATCCAACCCGAACGCTGAGCCCCCCGTCAGCAGCACGGCTGTGACCTGGTTGACCAGGTGGCCGGTGTGGAGCAGATCGGTCTCCCGCGTGCCCGGTGCTCCCCCGCGCTGATCCACGCCACCTACCGTATTCGGGGGGCAGAGCACAACGGTGCAGCCGGTTAACGCGTCCAGATCCTGGGCATGTCCGACCTTGAATCCAGGAACGTCAGTGATACTGCCCATAAGACCTCCTAAAGAGAATTAGCCATCTCCAGTTCTATGACTGGAAAACTGGGAGACTGGGTGACAGAGCAATTGACTTATGACGCTCCCAGTCTCCTGGTCTCCAGGTCAAACGTCCGTCCTCCATCCGCAGCAGGGCTTATCGCCGCTGCGCTACCATCCACTGGCAGCAAAGACGGTGCGCAGCAGCGCTTCCCTTTCTGGCTGGGTCATTGGCCGCGCCCGCGCGAAATCCATAAACTTGATCGTCAGCAGCTCGGTGCTGATGTGTTTTCCATTATAAAAGATATGCCGGTCAATAAAAGCCGTGGCGGTATTGGGCGGGATCTCGTAAACCTGGTCAAAGAACAGGTTGCCCAGACCGTGGTGGATGAAAGCTCCGTCCCGGATCTCGAATGCCTGGGGTTGGTGAGCCTGGCTGCCGCTGACGATAACCGCACCAGCATCGCTCAGGGTCCGGGCGTCCCGGATCTGGTCCGGCTGAGCCTGGTAAGTATAATATTCAAAATGCTGGAAAGTGGCGATGGGATTGTACCCCTGCTCCCTGAGCTCCTGGATCTGCCGGGTCATGGTGGGGAAATCGCAAGCAACCGCACCGGGATATCCATCTCCAGCAGTCGCATACCCCCCCCCCTTTGCATTGCAGCCCAGAAAAGCGATCTTGTTGCCGTTGTGCTCCAGCAGGACCGGCTGCTGGGCATCCTGCCGATCAGCACCTCCGCCGTAGTACGGCCATCCCTCCTGCCGGTAGAGATCGAGAGTATAGAGCATGGCTTCCGGGCCGTAATCCCCAAAATGGTCCCCGGTCAATTCCACCACATCGGTTCCAATGGTTTCCATCAGCTGGATATAGCGCGGATCACTGCAGAAGCGCAGACCAGCCTGCCCGGGGTCCGGGTAGGGGCAGCCTTCCAAAAAAGGAACCTCATTGCTGATGTGCAGGATGTCGGCCTCTAATAGATAGGGCAGGATATCCCGGGCGGGATAATTGATCCCCTCGATTTCCATCGTCCAGGCTGTGGCCCGCACCAGGGCGGTCACACCGGTCAGGACCACGCTGGTCATCTTCCCGGGGTCGCGGTTGCCCTCGATCCCCGTAAACAGATCCGGTTTGATCCCCACTGCAGATATGGCGGCCGCTAAAGGGTAATCATCTGGACTGAAATCCTTACTTAAGGGCGAACTGCCATCTACCCGGAGGACCTTCCATTCCGGTGAGAGAGCCTCAAAGGGCAGGATTGCCAGGGAGGGTCGCTGGGACCAGGCCTGATTGGAAAGCTCTTCAGCAGGCAGAACCTCAACAGCGCCCGCTGCGGGTTCTCCCCACAATGCGGCCAGGATATCCCTGGTTTCCTGGGTCATCAGCAGGGGCTGGCTTCCTCCCAGAGGATGTTTTCCTCCCCGCCAGGCTGACAGCAGGTTCTCAGATGACAGCTCATCCGCTACCGTCGGAAAAGGGGCGGCAGCAGCAAAAACCCAGTAAGCCAGCGGGTTTTCCCGGCCGATGGTGATCACCGTGCTTGCCTCTTCTCGGGTATCAGCGACCAGCAGGGCACTCATCCCGGCCAGCTGGTCTTTAAGGGCAGCCGGGAGGACCGGATCAATCCAGATCAGGTCCTGTTTCACGGTCGGAGTGGGTGGGGAGGGAGGGAAAAAGGTCGCTGTCGATTCCACCTCTCCAGGCGGAGGAACATATGCGGTGCTGGTTTGGAATCCAGGAGACCAGGGCAGCGCCTGATAGCGGAACGCCAGGGTACCCAGGAATAGAACCAGTAAAACAACCAGGGCGATGATGATCCAGCGGGTATTTGTTTTCATAATAATAGAGGGGCACTGTCCTGCAGGGCGCAGGACGGGTGGGGTCTTAACTCATCAGCCGGTGACCAATCCCGGCTTCAGACAGCTGGGGTTAGTAGATCCCTCCCCGGTCCTTCAAAATCTCCTTGATCGCTTCCAGGGATTCCCAGGCTTGAGCTTCAAGCTTTTCAATGGCCTGTTGAAATTTACCAACAATCTTTTCATCACCAAGGCTGGACATATTGATCCTGACGTTATAGGCGGCGCTGTTCAGAGCGGCGAAAGCCAGGTTCACAGCCGCTCCCGCATCACTGATGGCATTGACATTCCCTGACCTGGCAGCTTCCAGGGCAAGCTCCATTACCCGCAGGGATCTCTCAGCAACCTCCAGCGGGACCTGGGCGGCACTCTGGGTTGCATCCTGGATGGCGGCTGACCGATTGGGATCCGATTTTGGCCTTCGATAGGCAGCCATAACCTTATTGAATGCCTCCGCATCCCGATCGACCGCGTCCCGCAGTTCATCCCGCAGTCCTTCAGATTCTTCCAGAACTTTCTCCAGAGCTTTTTGCTGTTCCTGGTAGGCTTTCTTGCCGATGGTCAGGCGGGCAACCATGGAAACCAGCCCGGCAGCCATGGCGCCGGCATAAGCCGCCGCAGATCCACCTCCAGGCGCAGGAGTGGCGGCGGCCAGCTCATCGCTGAAATCCGCCTGGTTTGCATCTCCGATAACGGCAGCCAGCTTGCGCTCGAGGACCTGATCAGGAGAGAACAGATCCATCTGGGTATACCAGACCGCAGCGTCAACCAGAGCCTGCTGAGGAATTAACCCCACCAGCTCGCTATTGTGGATTCCCACACCGTAACGCCGGGCTTCCCGCCGGATGGTTTCCACCACCCGCGCCAGAGGGGTTTTCCGGAAATTGGTCAGGTTCATGGAAACCTGAGCCCGCCCGTCGACTGTCATCCCCAGCGCCTTCACGAAGCGCAGCCCTCCGGAAGAATGGCGGATGGCCCGGGCGATCTTGCTGGCGATTTCCTCATCATCAGTGGTCAGGTTGACGTTATAAGCAATCAGGAATTCCCGGGCTCCGATCACGGTCGCGCCAGCGGTGCCAAGCTCTGCGGGTCCGCAGTCCGGCCTACGGGCGGGATTGGTTTTGATCTCTTCCTTCAATCCCTCATATTCCCCATGGCGGATCACTTCCAGACGCACTCGCTCCGGGACTCTGGCTGCCCTCTCGTAGAAATATACCGGGATGTTCAATTCTGCCCCCACACGTTCCCCAACCCGGTGAGCAATCTCGACACATTCCTCCATGCTGATATCGGAGATCGGCACGAACGGGACCACGTCAGTGGCGCCAATCCGGGGATGTTCCCCGGTGTGCTTTTCCAGATCGATCAGCCCGGCAGCCGTTTTGATCATCCGATAAGCTGCTTCTTCCACAGCCTGGGGATCACCGACGAAGGTGATCACGCTGCGGTTGTGGCTGGCATCTGAATGGATATCCAGCACATATGCACCCCGCACTGCGGAGATAGATGCCTTGATTTTGTCCAATACTTCGGGCCGGCGTCCTTCCGAGAAATTGGGCACACACTCAACAAGCGGTTTTGCCATAACTATCCTTCCCAATATTGGTATTTCTTTGGCTACATTATAACGGAATGTACCGGACCGGGAGGGATTTGACCGGAAAAGACACTGGTAATCCTTCCAGCTGTTGGATTTCCGGCCAAACCTGTACCACCGGCCCCCAATATTGGTAAAATCATATTTGTGGTACTGCAGCGCATCACTGACCGCGGCCTACTGGCTGAATACTTCCGGAAGGATCTTGCTCTTTACACCTACTGCCTGGGCGATCTGGATGACCGCTACTGGCCTCATACAAGCTACTTCGGGATCCGGGAAAACGAGGGGGTCTCTCATGTCATTCAGCTCTACCAGGGGGAAGGAATCCCCGTACTGCTGGTATTAGGCCCGGAGGACTCTTTTAGGGAGGAACTCATCAACCAGCTTGAACCTCTTCTGCCCGCTGAGGTCTATGCCCATCTCACCCCGGGACTGGAACGGCTATTCTTAAAGTCATTCTCTTTGCGGGATTTCGGATCCCACTACAAGATGGCCCTGCAGGAGCCCGACCTGATGAAAGACGTCTCCATCACAGGTACCATTCGCTTGACAGAAGACGATTTAGCTGAAGCCCTGCAGCTTTACCAGAACAGCTATCCAGATAATTCTTTCGAACCCCACAGTCTTGCCAGTGGGAAATACACCGGGTGGAGAGAAGATGGAAGGTTGGTAAGCATAGCAGGAATTCATGTTTACTCACCCAGCTATCGGGTGGCAGCCCTGGGGAATATCACCACTGACCCTGCTTTCAGAGGCCGGGGGTTAGCCCGGAAAGTCATCGTCCGCCTCTACCGTGAACTGGCCTCCGAGATTGACTTTTTCAGCCTGAACGTAAAATGCAGTAACCAGCAAGCCGTGGGGCTTTATGAATCCCTGGGATTCAAAACCTGCGCAAAATATGGCGAATTTGCCCTAAAAAGGAGCATCTTAGCCTGATTTTGACCTAAAAACAGCTTGTTTTTCAGAGTTTATTAAGGTTTAAGGGTTACAATATATATAGAAGAACGATCATCCAGCGTCTCAATGAATTAGATTCAACAGATAAACATTGAAGTCCCGCAACCAAGTAACTTGAGGATAATAATCCTCATCAGAAGCCACGTTGGGCGGCTTGAAAGTCAGTATCGGACAAAGGAGATATTATGGCTTACAGTCACACAAATTCCAAGGGCGTTACCTACTACCTGCATGGTAAATCCCGGATGACTAAAAGTGGAAAAGAAACGACCCTGTACTACTTTGGGAAGGAAATCAAAGATGGCGCGCTGGATGCCGTCCCGGCAGGGTATTTTGTATCTGAAACCAAGAACGGGATGCTCGTTCTAAAAAAAGAAAGCTAGCTAATTCACCCTACACGACCTTGTCAGAAATCTGCGCAGAAAGGGGCCGCCCAACAACCGGTGATCAGTTCTTTCCCGCGGTTATCATCCTCTGACAAGGTTTTTTATATAAGGTTGACCGCAGAATCAACCTTATTCCCCTACAGTTAAATAGATTTTGATATTCTCAAAAGTTGCCGGGCCGATGCCCGGCACTTTTTGGATCTCCTCCACCCGTGAAAAAAGATGTTCTTCCCTGTAGCTGATGATCTTCTCCGCCGTGACCGGGCCGATGCCCGGCAGGGATACCAGCACATCCAAAGGCGCTTGATTGATATTCACCAGGGGAATGATCTCCCCCTCAGGTGATATGCCCAGCACCGTTCCTCCCTCCAGACCAGAACCGGACTCGGACCTAACCTGAGGAATGTAAACATGGCTGCCGTCTTCCAGCCGGGCGGCCAGATTGACCGAGCCCGGACTGGCATCTTCCGTAAAACCACCAGCCATCTCAACCGCATCCCCTACCCGGCTGTTTACCGGCAGCGTATAAACCCCGGGAGACCGGACCGCGCCATCGACATTCACTACCAGCGGAGACAGGGTAGGCGGCGGCCGCAGCAGTACAGCCCGCCCTTCCCGGGGCCTGGAAACCAGCAGGATTAATCCGGCACTTAACAGGCCGAACAGCACCCCAATGAACAGATCTCTCAATTTTACAAACATTTTCCCGGATGGCTCTGCTATTCCCCCGCAGCCAAACTCAAGCCCAATCTTTGTTCCTCGGGATCAAGGTGGATGATCTCCACAGTCACTTGCTGGTTCTCTTCCAAGAGGTCCCAGGGTGACAGATTATCCCCGTTTCCACCCAGTTCAGAAACATGGATCAGCCCATCAACCCCCTCTTCCAATTGAACGAAGGCCCCATAGGAAACGATATTCTTCACAACAGCCTCAACGACTTGGCCGGTCTGGTACCTTTCGGTGATCGTCTCCCAGGGATTATTACACATTTTTTTCAGGCTGAGAGCGACTTTGTTCTCCCGGCGGTCAACGCTGAGGACATAGACCTCTAACCGGTCGCCCACTGATACCACATCTGAGGGATGTTCCACTCTCCCCCAGGAGAGTTCAGAGATGTGGATCAAGCCCTCTATCCCTCCCAGATCCACAAAAGCCCCAAAGTCTGTCAGGGTGGTAACCACGCCTGGCACACAGGTGTTCTCTTCCAGAGTATCGAGCAGTTTCAGACGGGTGCCGGGTTCAGCCTGGGCAGCTCTCTCCGAGAGCACCACGCGGCAGCGTTTACGATCGTATTCGATCACCTTCAGAGAGATATTCCTGTGCAGGTACTCTTTTTTGTTGCTGCCAGCCAACAAATGCGAAGAAGGAACAAAGCCGTTGATCTTTTCCCCCTGCACCAGCAGTCCTCCCTGGTTACAGCCAATCACCTTCAAGCTGATGATCTCATCTTGCTCGTACAAACGCTCGATATATTCCCATTCATTTTCAGGGTGGGGCAAGTGATTGGAATGGGTTTCAATATCAGCCGGAAGTCGTTCACTTCCAGGCTTTTCCAAACCCCCTAATCCCGCTTCTCCTTCAGAAAGAGCAGCCTTCCACCAGGAATCCCCCAGCTCGGGTGGTTTCCCGGGATTATTAGGAAACTGATCATTTTGAACCATTAATGTTCCCCGTAAATATCAGCGAGTACAAATTATTGTAACATTTTTTCAGGCTTTTTCCCCGGGTGCCCTGACTTCTTCCCGGGCATGTTTTTCCATCTCCAGAATGGTTTTGGCGACCACTTCGATGGCTATCTTCTGCTTACGGTACAGATTAGCTTCAGACATAGCCAGGCGCTTGGCCACATCACGAACTTTTAAACCCCGCAGGAACTTCATTTCCAGGATGTTGTACAGCACCCAGTCCAGAGTGAAGCTTCTGGTACCTTCCGGCCGGATCTTTTCAATGGCTTCCCGGAGAATGGCCCGGACGGCTTTGACAGACACCCCATCATGTGCATCAAGAGAATTCTGGACCACTTCCAGCTGCAGCAGGGGGCTTTCGGATAGATCCGGCCCTCCCCAGTAATCCGAGAGAGCGTCTCGAACCCATTCTGTCAGCGTTCCTTCATCCACCAGAATCTCAGCATTATCTGCAGTTAAAACAGTGGTACCACCATAACGCGCTGCAGCCCGCAGCTGCTGGATGCGATCCATCTGGGGTGTGATTTCCTCGATGGAGCTGAACACCAGCTGCTGGATGGATCTGTCTTCCAAAGCCAGCTGGGCTTTCTCGATTAATGCCTGGAAAGCTTCTTTTTCCTCACCGTAAAGAGTTTCATCCGGGATTTCCACCCCGATCAATCCCAGCAAATCCTCAGGATTTATGGAGTTAAAGATTGGGATTACCCAGAATTTTCCCCACGAGAACAATTCAAAATTCCCCACCCTCCCTGTGCTGGGAGGCCCCCCCCGGAATCGCTCGGTCAGTTCCTCACTGTCGAAATCGACCTTCCCGCCCACTGTGACCAGGAAATCCATCCCGGTGTGGGTCAAGGCGGCCGCAAAGGCTTTTTGGGTCTGCAGTCGATCGCACATGGCAGCCAACACGGATTCCAGGAACTGCTTCAGGTCTTCCAATGTGAACAGGCGCTCTTCCAGATTCTGCAGCAATATCAGGCTGTCCTTGCTCTCCCCCAGCAGGAACCAGCGTTCCCAGAGCGGTGAAAACATGGTGATGAAATACTGCATCAACAAGAATACCCCCGCCATCACCACCGGGGCGAATAAGGAGATCGGCTCGCCTGCCCGTCGGGTGAGCGTAGTCAGAGCCAGCACTGTGCTGGCGGTCACTGGTCCGCGCAGCACCCATTTAGTAAGCCTGCGTTTGACCACCCGATCCGGCCAGGATACCCCAAAAAAGGCCACTGCATAGGCCATGATCACGATCAGGCCGGATACTAAAAGGTTGCTGGCCACAGCCGCCAGCCAGAACACATAGGTATGGAGGGTGGCGAAGTCCGATCCAAACAGCAGATAGGGAAAGGATCCCAGGGCAGGAGCCAGGGCGCCGCCAATCAGATAACCCATTCTGCGCTGCCCGGACCTGGTCACTGTGCGGTGAAAAGCCCGCTGAAAGTTGACCCACGCCCAAACCATACACAGAAAATAGAACACGGAAAATATCCAGGTCAAGCTGGTTCTCTGCAGGTGGGGAGCTACCACATCTTCCGTGACCAGGGGACCGACCAGCAGCGAAAAAGGGATCGTAGCCAGGAAAACGACCGCTATGCCGAAAGCGACCTTAATCAATTTGGTCCGCCGCCCCCGGGAAGGCCGCCCGGTCGTGGCTAAAACTGCATCTGAGAGCAGCACATAAGCGGGCGGAAGGAAGATGATCCCAACCCACTGCACCTGGTACCAGACCTCGATCCAGCGCGGTGTGGTGACAACTTCAGCGACAGATTCGCCCACGTAGACAGTCACCACACAAGCCATGATAAAGGCAAAAGAGCGGGCAACCCTGTCCTTCAAATTAAAGGTAAGGGCATAGAGCAGCAAAGAGAAGGCTGTGATTGCGATTCCAGCTGCCAGGAGCTGGTTGATGGTCTGCAGGATATTCAAGGGGTTCATATGTAAGAGGAAAAGAAAATAGCAATTTCCTGATCGCGGTAAAACTGGTCGTTATAGCCGGAGAACTCAAAACCCAGATGATTGGCAAAGCGGATGGCTGGATGGTTTTTAGGTTGCATTTCGAGGGTGATGCGGTGCAGTCCTTTTCTCCCACACCAATCCTGGGCTGCCAGCACCAGGGTGCTGCCAATGCCTTTCCTGCGCTGCAGACGGTCCACCACCAGGTCCTCCACCCAGGCGCTGGCTGGCGCCAGGCCCAGCTGCAGGCTGATGTAGCCCCGAATGACCCCGCCTTCCTCTGCCAGCAGCAGCAGATCCCGCTTGGTCCAATTATCAGCCAGCCGGCGGATGCTGCGGGGATAATTGACGTGGACCTCTCTGGGAAGTTTAACCTCCCGGAATGAGACCTGAGTTTGGATCTCCGTTTGATCAAGGGTCATCTGCCAAACATAATCAGTGGCATAATCGTGGTCCAGGGATATCATCCCGGGAATATCAATTGAAATAGCGGGGCGGATAGTAATCTCAGCCATAGTGTTTTCCGGATTATTCCTCTACTCTCTCCACGACCACATCCACCGCACAGGGATCCCGCTGCAAACCCTGGTTGTCTACCGCAACCAGCCGCAGGGAATAATTCCCCGGGTCCAGCTGGGTGGTATCCCAAAACCCCAGCATCTCCTCCACTTTGGGAGAATCTCCTGCCTGGATGGTCAGCCAGGTGTCCGAATCAGGCGGAGAGATCTCGAACTTGTAAAAACCAAAATCTGCGATATCCACAGAGCCTTCGATCTCGACGATCCCGCTGACCACCTGGTTGTTCTCCGGGTAGGTGATGATCACCTCTCCGGGAATGCATCCAGCCTGGAGGATTTCTGTTCCAGGGATCCGGGTAGGCTGAACCTCAGCTACAGGCTCGGTGCTCTCCGCCGCCAGGGTAGCTGTCGGGGTTGCCAGCAAGTCAATGGTGGGGGTGGGCAGAGGGTTGATCTCCGGTACAGCAGGGATAATGTAGGAAACCAGGCCAAACTCTGCTGTCCCCAGGAAGAGCAGCACTACCAGCAGGGCTGCCGCTCTATTCAGCCGATTCTGGGCACTCTCTTTTTCCAGACCAAATGCCGCTGCTCTCAATTCTTCCCAGGCCAGGACGAAATTACGCAGCTGCCAGACCGCCAAAGCGCCAAGAACTATATAGATCAAAAACTCCAGATCTTTCAAGAAAAGCAAGATTTCATTCATGGATATTAAAGGTGAACCAGAAACAGGCCTTCCGGGAGACCGGGCGGCAGCGGATCAGCCGCGGGAAAACCCCCTAAAGGGCCCGCAGAACGCCCCGGATCAAACTCATCATCTTGGGAGCCAGGATCAATCCCGTTTCAATCACCTCTTCATGAGTGGTTTTGGCTTCTCCATATAAATTCGAGCTGTTGGTGATGCCCGAGATGCCCAGAACTCGCTGTCCACCGTGGTTAGCGACGATCACTTCGGGCACAGTGGACATACCCACCGCGTCCACGCCCGCTCCCAGCAGGAAGCGCAGATCAGCCGGAGTTTCAAACGTTGGGCCTGCCAGGCAGACATAAATCCCCTCATAAAGGGTGATGCCCTGTTCCTCCGCCACGCGGCGGGCGATCTCGCCCAGCTGGCGATCATAGGCCTGGCTCATGTCCGGGAAGCGGGGCCCAAACTCATCCATATTCGGCCCCCGCAGGGGGTTGACGCCGGCCATTCCCAGCAGGTTGAGATGGTCAGTGATCAACATGGGATTCCCGGGGACAAAATCCTGGTTCACTCCCCCGGCGGCGTTGGTAACGATCAGGATCTTGATCCCCAGGCGCTGCATGACCCGGATCGGCAGGGTGACCTGACTCATTTCATAGCCTTCATAGTAATGGATCCGGCCATTCATAACCAGCACATCCTTACCTTCCAATTCGCCGATCACCAGCTCCCCGGCATGGCCTTCCACCGTGGATATAGGCCAACCCGGGAGGTCATGGTAGGGAATGATTGTCGGATCCTGGATGGATTCCGCCAATTCACCCAATCCTGACCCCAGGATCATGCCAATTTCTGGCAGAATGTTAATTCTGGAGCGGATCTCATCCGCAATCCGGTCCATATCCTCTATGGTATTTCTCGTTTTCATAATCAATAAACGTCCTTTAACGCTTGACGGCTAGAACTTCCTTATTATAACATCTGGGCTCGCCCTATTTGTCCTGGGGGCGCAGGTGGCTATTCAACCCAGCAGCTCCTTGAAAATTCGAACAACTTCCTGGATATCTTCATCGCTGATCCACAGGTGGGTCACCAGCCTGACCAGCCGCTCCCCCTCAAACCCGATCAGGATCCCCTGCTCCTTCAATTTCCCTTTAAGCTGATCCGCTGACAGATCCAGCTCCTGATCCAGGTTGAAATAAACCATGTTGGTAGATGGGTCCGGGTCAACCAGACTGAGTCCGGAAACTCCTTCCAGGCCGCGGGCCAGATCCCGGGCCCGGCGGTGGTCCTCCTTAAGCAGAGGGAGGTGATTCTGGAGAGCGTACAGTCCAGCGGCCGCGATCACACCTGCCTGGCGCATGCCACCGCCCAGCATTTTCCGCGTCCGCCTGGCTCTGCCTATGAAATCCTCCTTCCCGCACAAAACCGAACCCACCGGCGCTCCCAGCCCTTTGCTAAGGCAGAACATCACCGAATCCACCGGCCCGGTCAGGACAGCGGGGTCGAGGTCCAGGGCTAGGGCAGCGTTGAAGATCCGGGCTCCATCCAGGTGGAGCTTCAGCCCATGCTGGCGGGCTATTTCCGCCACCTCCCGGGTGTAATCCGCGGTCAGAGCTACTCCCCCACACATATTCTGGGTGTTCTCCAAAGCAATCAAACGTGTCCGGGGATGGTGGATATCATCAAAGCGCACCGCCTCACGGATGTCTTCCAGGGCGAGAGTGCCGTCCTGCTGATTGGGCAGGATGTGGGGTTGGATCCCCCCCAGGGCGGCAGCGCCCCCGACCTCATTCAAAAAGATATGGGCTTTATCACCCAGAATGATCTCATTTCCGCGCTGGCAGTGGGTCAGCAGCGCTGCCAGGTTCCCCATCGTACCAGAAGGGATGAACATGGCTGCCTCCTTGCCAAGCAGCCGAGCCGATTCGCTCTCGAGCGCAATGACAGTCGGGTCCTCCCTATAGACATCGTCTCCAACCGGAGCCCGGGCGATCACTTCCCGCATCTCGGGGGTGGGTTTGGTAACAGTATCAGAGCGAAGGTCAATCATGGGATACTCCTGATCAAGTGTTTCTGAGAGCTTCCAGCAGCTCCTTTAATTCGGCCGGAAGGGGCGCCTCAAAGGTGTGCTTCTCCTCTTCCCCCGGGAGGGTGATGGAAAGCCGCTGGGCATGTAAGAACTGCCGGCTGATGTCCAGGGAGGGCTTATTACGGCCGTAAACGCTATCCCCCACCACCGGGCAGCCTAAAAAAGCCAGATGGACCCGGATCTGGTGGGTCCGGCCGCTAAGGATGGAGACTTTCAGCAGTGTATGGTGAGGAAAATTCTCCAATGTATAAAACTCACTGACAGCGGGTTTGCCGGACTGATCGGGAACCGCTGCCATTCGCTGACGGTGTTTAGGATCGCGACCAATGGCTACTTCAATCCTGCCTTTCGCCGTCGGCGGACGGCTATCTACGAGCGCCAGATAGGTTTTGTCCACCTGCCTGTCCCGGAACTGATCCTGCAGGAATTGATGGGCGCGGTCATTCTTCGCGAGCAGGATCACCCCGGAGGTGTCCTGGTCCAGACGGTGAACCAACCCCGGCCTCCTGACCCCCCCCACTCCTTCTATTTCGGGGAGGTATCCCAGCACAGCCTGCACCAGGGTGCCAGTGGGGTGTCCTAAAGCAGGGTGAACCACCATCCCGGCCGGCTTATTCACCACGATGCAGTCCTGGTTCTCAAAAAGAATCTCAAGGGGAATGTCCTCCGGCTGAAGATCGGATTCCTCAGGGGGCGGAAAATCGATTTCGATTTCCGTTCCGGGGGAGATCAATTCCGCCTTTTTATAGACCGGAAAGCCATCCGCCGAAACCCGACCGGCCGAGATCAGCTTCTGAATACGGGAGCGGGAGAAATCATCCAGAGTTTGAGCGAGAAACTTATCCAGGCGGATCTCATGCCCCGAGCGATTCTGGATGATCATCGGCTCTGGTTTCATGGTCTGTTTTTCTCTCCTCGATCCACATCCCGATCAGCAAAACCACCACTCCCATAGTGATGCAGGAATCCGCTACATTGAAAACCGGAAATCTTCCTACGGAGACAAAATCGGTCACATACCCCCGGGACAACCGGTCGATCAGGTTGCCGGATGCTCCCGCAAGCTGCAAGCTGAGAGCCAGCCGAAAGAAGAAGTCATCATCCTCAGTCATCGGGAAATAGATCAGGATCAGGGTGATAATCACAAAAGCCAGGGCCATAAAAACGCTGTTCTTTCCCTGGAAAATCCCAAAAGCCGCTCCGGTATTATGCCAGTTGACAATTCTCAGGTAGGGTGCCAACCATTCTACTGGCATCCAGAATTCATTCAGTACTAAATTCGTCCGCACCAGACTTTTAGTCCACTGGTCCAGGGCGATCAAGGTCAATGAGATAGGAAATAAGAACGCGTACGCTCTAAGGATTTTTTTCAAGTTGTCCTCCATGGCAAATCAGTTACCCCATTTTACCGTAGAAATAGGTATGTTCTCAATTAAGAAGAAAGAAAATGCTTTTCTGGCGTTTTTCTGGAGACTTCAGCCCTTGAGAAGGAGAGAAAATACATGCTATAATTTTCGAGAGTAATCGGAAATGAACGAACCGGTCTTAGTTCTCAACGGCAATTACGCCCCCATTAACGTCTGTTCAACGCGCCGGGCGATGTGCCTGATACTGGTCGGCAAAGCCAACATGATCATGGATGGTCGTGGGGTTGTGCGAACTGTGTCCCGAACCTATCCTAAACCTTCCATCATCCGCCTGCACCAGGTCATCAAACGTCCCCGTCCCAGCGTAAAGCTTACTAAACAGGAAATCTTCCGCCGGGATCAGTACAGGTGCCAGTACTGCGGCCAGGAAACCCATGACCTGACTGTTGACCATGTTGTACCTCAGCACCTGGGCGGGAAATCCACCTGGTTTAATCTGGTTACAGCCTGCGCGAAATGCAATCACAAGAAAGGGGGATTGACCCTGAAACAGGCCGGACTAACACTGCAGAAGAAACCCATTCAGCCGCCTACCTCGGCCGCCTATCTGTTCAGGAAATATTTGAATAGCTATCAGGAATGGGAGCCTTTTATCAGGGGCTGGTAGAGGCCTGCTGGCGCACAAAAGGGATCGCCATTAAATCTTCCGCCAGGATCACTTTCCCGGGGAAGGTTTTTTTTGCGCCAGCTACCAGATTCTCTGGCTTCCCCTCCTCCCGGAGGGAATAATGGGTCAGGTAGAGGGTTCTCACACCGGCCCGGGCGGCGATTTCCCCTGCCTCGGATGGCGAGGAATGATAATTTACCTGGCCGGACGCTTCATGAATGAGCACATCCGCTCCGGACCCCAGGCGGACGGTTTGCTCAACCGGGTTGGTGTCTGATGAATAAGCCAGGATAAACTCCCCACCGCGGTACTCCACCCTTATCCCCAGGGTGGGGATCATATGGTCTACCGGCGAGGAAAGGATTCTGAATTCTTCTGTCTCCAGCACAGGGGCCAGCTCTTCCGCGGGCAGTTCCCGGAAATTGACCGGATACATTCCTGTCCAGCTCTCCCATTCAAACAGGGTCATCATGGTCTTCACCCGGCTGATCGAATGCCGGGAACCGTAGATCTTGAATTCCGAGTCCCGACCCAGGATCCACATATCCATCAGCAGATTGGCCAGCCCTCCCACGTGATCAGGATGGAAGTGGGTGATGATCAGAGCACTGACATCCCTGTAATCTATCCCCGCTTTCCTGAGCCGCCTCACTGGATTAGCAGCGCAGTCAACCAGGATGGAAGAACTCTCACCCTGGATAACCAGGAAGGAGTTTTCATGCCCCTCAGAAGATACCGCGCTGGCCGTACCCAGAAAAATCAATTTCGCCATAGACAATCCTCATCCTTTCATCCGCTAAAAATTGCCAGGGCAACCCGGGGGGTAACATAAACTTCCAGAAATGCTGCCAGCAGCAGCAGAGGAACAACCAGAAATACTACCAGCCGGGCCCATTCAGCCAGGGTTCTGATCCAGGCTTCCCCAATGGTGATGTTCTTCTGGGGTGTGACCAGGGTCAATCCGATACGGACAATCAACGCGCCCGTCACCAGGATAGCAGGGATCTCAACAACCCCGTGCGGCAGGATAAATCCTGCCAGAAAAGCCCAGGGAGAGAGTCCGTTCTGGACCGCTACCGCCGTAAAATAGCCAATGATACCGAAGGGCAGGATCAGGGCAATGAGGCCCATCACCCCAAAGGAGAAGATGCCCAGCAAGCTGTCCAAAGCTACCGCCCTCAAATTATGATAAAAGATCAGCCCCAGGCCTTCCACAGAAAAGAAGTGGATCGGACCGACCTCTTCCACGCCTGTCACCAGGCCCTCTTCCAGATTTTCCCAATCCAACACGCCGGCCGGGATGGTGAAGATCTCCGCCTGTGTAGTTCCCACCAGGACAGCGCCCACAGAGACGATCAATACCAGCAATACAGCCCACTTTAATTCAGCTAATATGCCCCAGACATTCAACCGCCACCAGGTCAGGGGCGGAGCTTTTTTACCAAGAAAGGCTTTCTTAAAAACCCGCCAGGCCCAGGAAAGATTGAGGGTGTCCAGTTCGCGGCCCAGCATTTCTTCCCGGTTGAAGTGGGCGATGCCTGTCCGCACCAGCAGCCAGGCAATGATTGCCTGCCCGAAGATCGCCCACCACAGAACCTGGTAGCGGGCCCAGAACATGATCATGCTCTCCCCTACCAGCAGCAGCGCCATGGGAATGATTATGAATGAAGCCAGCAAATTGGCAGCCCGCACGGAGGTAGTCTGGGAAGACACCACCACCGCTCCACTGACCATCACCAGAGACTGCACCATAGCCAGGGCCACTACCTGGATCAGCAGGGTTGTGTCCGGAACCCAACCGACCTGCCGATAAACGCCTATCAGATAGACCAAAATACCCAGGAAGCTGGCCAGCAGCGGGGGAAAGATCACTGCCATCAGCTTGCCCAGATAGAGCTGAACATCCGTCAGCGGACTGCTGAGTAGAGGTTCAATACTCCTTCTTTCCTTCTCGCCCACAAAACTTTCCAGAGCGATCACCAGGGAAACGGAGATGGGGAAAAATCCAACCACCATCAGCAGAAAGGGTATCAACCGGTCAGCAATGACCGGGGCGCCGTACTTGGCTACAAAATCCACCGCCTGCTGGGCTGTAAAGTTCATCAGCGCCGGAAAAAACACCGTCAGGATCATGATTGGAACGATAATCCGCCAGTCCCTGAATTGGTCGCGAATCTCCCGGTGGGTGATCACCCAGGCTTTCCGAAAATCAGCCCACATGGATTTCCTCCTCCAGCGGAGTGTGGTTGACAGCTTGCAGGTAGACCGATTCCAGGCTGCGCTGAACCTCTTCCAGCTTCACTACCTGGAATCCAGCGGATATCAAGCTCTGGAGTATCCTGGGGTTGGTGTCCCGGGCGGAACCTGCCTGGAAATTGAACCAGGTGGATCCGTGAGCGGTAACCTCCAGTCCGGTCAGCAGGGGGAGCTCCTGCATATCAAAGGGATCTGCCAGCTGGACCTGGTATTCTCCCGGCCCCAGCAACTGCTCTTTGAGCTCTGCAGCTGTCCCGCTGGCAATGATCCGCCCGGATCGGATAATGGCAATCTTGTCAGCCAGCTCTTCCGCCTCGGCCAGATTATGGGTGCAGACGATGATGGCCCGGTCTTCTGAACGCAGGGTTTTAATGGCATTTCTCACCAGGCGGGCGCTGGCTGGATCCATCGCCGAGGTTGGCTCATCCAGGAGCAGCACTGGCGGTGAGTGCAGCAGGGAGCGGGCCAGGGATAACTTCTGACGCATGCCTTTTGAGAACTTGCCAATTCTGCGATTGCGGGCTTCCAGCAGGCCAAACTTCTCCAGCAGATATCCAATCCTTTCAAGCCGCTCTGAGGAACCCATATCATACAGCTGACCAAAGAAATCGAGGTATTCCTCCATCTGCATGCGGCCATAAAGACCGTGGTCTTCCGTCAGCACACCCACAGATGCCCGGACCCTGGCGGGGTTCTCGATCACATCATATCCAGCCACCCGGGCCGTGCCGCTGCTGGGGCGGAGCACGGTGGTCAACAGGCGCACAGTGGTGGTTTTCCCTGCTCCATTGGGTCCCAGCAAAGCCAGAACCTCCCCTGCCCTGACGTGCAGGCTGACGTCATCCACCGCCTGAAGATCTTTGAAATACTTGGAAAGATTTTCTGTCTGGATCATGCGCCCTCAGCTGTCCCTTCACTCGCCTTTTGGCGATTATATAGCAGAAATGAGGCACTGATAACCACCAGGGACATTGCAATTTGGTTAATATTGACGCTCCCCCAGGTAGAAGGGTCCAGACGCAAGAATTCCAGCCCCACCCGCCCGACACCGTAAAAAATCAAATATATCAGGAATAGACTGCCTGGTTTGAGCTGGCTTGAGAGTTTTTTCCCGATCCACAATAGAAAGGCCATATTCAGGAAGCTCCAAAGGGATTCATAAAGGAATAAAGGGTGATAGGTGGGAACCTGGCTGAACCCGGGCAGACGGTGCTGGGGATCGATGGTTATCGCCCAAGGCAGGTCAGAAGGCAGCCCATAGACCTCCTGGTTGATGAAATTCCCCCAGCGGCCGAAGGCCTGGGCCAAAGCAAGGCCAGGCGCAACTATATCCAACCAGGGCGCTGCCGGAACGCCTTTGCTCCGGGAATAAAGCCACAGGGTCAGAGTACCTCCCAACACAGCACCGATAATCCCGATCCCCCCTTTCCAGATCGCCAGGGCTTCCAGCAGATGCGTCACATAATAATGGGTGGATATCCCCCGGGCAACCATGGATTGAGGGGGTGTGAGAATATGCCAGATGCGGGCGCCGAGCACCGCCCCGATAAACAGCCAGGGCAGGATATCCAGCAGGAAATTCAGGGATTTCCCGCGTTTGGCTGCCTGTCGCCCGGTCAAGATCACGGCGGCGCAGATACCGAGCAGAATGATCAATCCGTAATAATGAATGGTAAATGGTCCCAATTTAAAACCTGTTGGCATTGTTTTTCCTTTTATGATGTAAAGTGAGGGGGCACTAGCTGGTTTGCTTAGAAACTTTCTCCAAATTCCTCGTCCGGGGCGATGAGCACTTCCCGTTCTATCCCGCTGCCCTGAGAGGGTCCCACATAGCCCAGAGCAGAAAGTTCATCCATCAACCTGGCAGCCCGGGGATAGCCGATGCGCAACTTGCGCTGGATCAACGACGTTGAAGCCCGCTGGGAATCCCGCACGATCTCAAAGGCATCTTTGATGAGGGGATCATAATCATCAATCTCGGCCTTTTCCGCAATGACCTTCTCCCAGGGAGGAGGCATGATTTCTTCCGGCTCCAGATCGGACTGCTCCCTCCAGGCTTTGATCACCCGGTCCAGCTCCTGGGGAGTGACCAGACAACCCTGGGCTCGGATAGGACTGTTGGCTTCCGGGGAAAGGAACAGCATGTCGCCATTGCCGAGCAGGGATTCAGCCCCGTTCATATCCAGCACCACCCGGGAATCGACCGAGGAGGCTACCGCGAAGGACATCCGGGCCGGGAAGTTAGCTTTGATCAGACCGGTCACCACATCAGTGCTGGGACGCTGGGTGGCCACCACCAGATGAATTCCCACCGCCCGGGCCATCTGGGCCAACCGCACCAAGCTGAACTCGGTCTGGGCTGGAGCCAGCATCATCAGATCTGCCAGTTCATCGATCATCACCACTATCCGGGGCATGATCTCCCCGTCTTTCTTCTTGCGTATTTTGTTGTTATAGGTGTCAATATTCCGGGAGCGGGTCTCATCCAGCACCTGGTAGCGGCGGTCCATCTCAGCCACCACCCACTGGAGGACACCCAGAATGCGGGTCAGGTCGGTCTCCACCTGCCCGTAGAGATGCGGCAGGCCATTGAAGCGGATCAGCTCCACCATCTTGGGATCGATCATCACCAGGCGAAGCTGCTCAGGAGTGTTGTTCATCACCAGACAGGTGGTCAGCGAGGTGATGCAGACCGACTTCCCCGATCCAGTGGTGCCGGCGATCAGCAGATGGGGCATGGCGGCCAGATCGGCCACAACCGGTTCTCCCGAAACATCGCTGCCCAGGGCAATCGCCAGGGGAGATTCCACGTTATAAAAAGCCTCCGTTTCCATCACCGAGCGCAGGGTAACCAGGTAGGATTTCTCATTGGGTACTTCAATGCCCACATAAGCCCTACCGGGTACCGGAGCCTCGATCCGCAGCTGGGTGGCAGACAATGCCAGAGCCAGGTCCTTTTTCAGGGAGGTGATCCGGGAAACCCGGACTTTCTTCCGTTCCTCATCCTCATCTGGGTCATTGAGATAGCCCGGTTTGACAGCAAATTGGGTCACCGTGGGACCCACCTGAAAGCCTATCACCTGGGCTGGTATGCCGAATTCTGCCAGGGTCTTCTCTATCAAACCAGCCGAGGTGTTGATGTGGCGCTGGTTGGGTTTAAAACCCTTGCCCCGCTCCAGCAGATCCAGGGGGGGGAGGATCTTGTCCCTGGGAGGGATCTTTAGCAGCTTATCCTCCTGAAGACCAACTTTAAACTGTTTCCTGAATTCAGGGGGAAGTGTCGGTTTGCGTTTGGGAGTGGGGGATTCCTCAGGAACTGTCGGGCCTCCTGCCAGATCCTGATCTGGAAGTTCTTCCATTCCTGCCAGAGCGTTTTCCAGGCGCAACTGATCCAGCTGTCCCTTAACCCGGGCGGTGAAGCCCAGGCCAACCACTCCACCGATCAGGGCACCCAGGAAAGCCAGGATGCCCGCGCCTACCAGGCCTACCAGGCTTGAGATCCCTTCCACCAACCCCCAGCCCACCAGGCCGCCATCCAGCCCGCTCCGGGCACGCTCCAAGGAGTGGCCACCCAGCACAGTGAAAAGGGCGATCAATGAAAAGACCGCCGCCTCAAGGGCAAAGATCCGCACCCAGTTCACCGGGGACGGTTCTCCTACCTGCTTTTTTAACATCCAGACACCCAGGAAGATCCCGGAGATGACTGCAAAGATGCTGCCCCATCCCACACCCAGGCGGATGAAATTGGTCCAGCGCAACAGGGCCGAACCGGCAGCCAGGTCCGGGAACAGAGTGGCGATCAAGGTCATGAACGACAGGGCCAGCAGCAATATCCCGCTGATATCCCAACTGTAATTACGCAGGCGCCTGGTGATACCCTGCAGAGAGCGGCTCTGCTGCGCCAGGGCATCGAGGATGTCTTTGACGTTGCGGGGGTCTTCACTGGTCACTACAAATTCTCCCGGGGTAGCAGGTCCTTTTCCTGAGAAGCCTGCTGGAAAGAGGCCAGGCCTATCCCAGCTAAAATAAGTATAGCACCAATTATTTTCATAGCAGGCGGCACCTCGTCCAGGAAGATGTAGGCCAGAATGATCGAGCCTACCGGCTCTCCCAGCAGGTTCAAGGAGACATAGCCGGCGGGTAGATATTTCAAGGACCAGTTGAAAATCGAATGTCCCAGCAGCTGCGGGATAACAGCCAGCAGCAGCAGCCACAGATAAACCTTTCCCGGATAGCGGGGAGGGATGCCGTCCAGGACCAGCATAGCTAGGATCAGGAAAAATGCCGCAGCACTGAAAACCAGAAAGACGTAGGGCGTCAGTGAGATCTTGCGGCGCAGGTGACGCCCGATCATCAGGTAGGAGGCGGCCGCAACAGCACCGAATAGAGCCAGCAGATCGCCCAGGAGGGTCTGCCCACCCGGGCTGCCTGCGGTAACCTGGCAACTGAACCCACCAATCTGCCAGACACAGACATCAATGCCAGCGATGATCACCCCGCCAAGCAGGGCGATGCCCATACCAGCAAATACGATCCCCGGGGTTTTTTCACCCAGGAACACCGGGGCAAGCAGGGAAACCCACAGGGGGGTGGTGGTGACCAGGACCACCGAACTGGCCACAGAAGTGAATTCCAGAGAGGTGATCCAGAAACCAAAGTGTACTGCCAGGATCAAACCGGCCAGGAGAACAAACTTCAAGTCCGACCACGTCAGGGACCTCAATTCCTGACCATGTTTGATCACTGTATAGGGCAGCAGGATCAGGGCAGCCAATCCCAGGCGGAAGGCTGCAATGGTGATCGAGGGAGCGGATCCCTGGGCGAAGCGGATCAAGATGGACGCGGTGGAAACAGCCAGAATGCCAAGGGGAACAATCAGATACGGTATGGCAGGAGAGATAGCGTCCTTTTTCATGAAGAATGTAACCTCTTTAATGCCTAGCTCTTTTCCGGAGGCGGTTTTTTCTTGACAAAGAAAAAATCGGGGGCTACAATGCGGCCTAGAGAGATTATTATACAGCAGTGCATCGACGTTTAAGATATACTCTAAAAAACAACCTAGTTTGGAGGAAAGCTATGGCCCATGTTATAACCTCTTTATGCATGCATGACGGCAGCTGCATGGAAGTCTGCCCCACCGAATCGATTGTGCCAGGAAAGCCAATTGAAGAATGGCCCAATTACTATATTGATCCAGAAACCTGCATAGACTGCGGAGCCTGCGCTCCCGAATGCCCTTATGAAGCGATCTACATGGAAGATGAAGTTCCTTCAGCCTATGAAGCCTACGGAGATGAGCGCTTGTCCATGCCCGTTGGCACTGAAGGTTATGATGAGGAATTCGAGTCCGAAGACATTCATGGAGTAGTCTGGGTGCTGAAGGCAACCCGGGTTCTGGAAGAAGGCGAAGTGGTGGACCTCACACCCGCTATTCAAAAGAACGAGGAGTTCTTTACCGATGGTCCGGGCTATGACGCTTTAGATTAACAGTTGGAAGTTGATTGCCTATTGACAGAGGGCGGCTCTTCCGGGCCGCCCTCTGTTGTTCACAGCGAAGAACAGAAGCCTGCCAGGGGCTTCTTTTTTTTTAATCCATCAACCAGCGAAAAGCCGCCAGATCTGGGCTGTGAAGAAGGTCACCACGATGCCCATCAGGACCGGCAGCAGGGTGGCAACAGCCGTCCACTTCAGGCTGTCAGTCTCTTTATAAATGGTATAGATCGTCGTGCTGCAGGGATTATGGAGCAGGCTGAAAAGCATCAAGTTCACCCCTGTCAGCAGCGTCCACCCTCCTCTGGTGAGGATGTCCAGTGTAGCCGTTCCGGATCCCAATTCAAACAGCACACCTGAGCCAGCCCCAATACCGGTAGTTCTGGTCACCAGGACGGTCAGCATCAGCACCGTGGGAATGACAATTTCGTTGGCGGGGATGGCTACTAAAAAAGCTACCAGGATCACTCCATTCAAGCCCAGCAGCAAACCGAACGGGTTCAGGAAATTGACAAGGTATTCGGCAATGCTGGTCCCGTTGATGGTCAGATTAGCCGTGAGCCAGATCACCATACCGGCCGGGAGAGCAAACACCACTGCCCGCCAGAGAACTATCAGGGTGCGGTCAATCACCGAGGTGTAGAGGGTCTGCAGAATGCGCGGAGGGCGGTAGGGAGGCAGCTCCAGATTAAAGGTAGAGACTTCGCCTTTGAGGACGGTCCGGGACAGGGCCCAGGAAACCAGGAAAGTAAGCAGCACACCCAGCAGAGCCACCCCAACCACTGCAAGGGCTGAGACTACCCCGCCAAGCTGAGCGGGCACCAGCGTCCCGATAAAGATGGTCGCGATCAAGATCTGGGTCGGCCAGCGGCCATTGCAGAGCGAAAAGTTGTTGGTGATGATGGCGATCAACCGTTCCCGGGGGCTGTCAATGACCCGCGTGGAAATCACCCCGGCCGCATTGCACCCAAACCCCATGGTCATGCTGAGAGCCTGTTTGCCGTGAGCCCCTGCCTTCCGGAAGATGTGATCTAGGTTGAATGCCACCCGCGGCAGATAGCCAAAATCTTCCAGCAGTGTGAACAAGGGAAAGAAAATAGCCATCGGGGGCAGCATCACACTCACCACCCAAGCAGTCGCCAGATAGCCTCCATCAATCAAGACCCCAGACAACCACCAGGGCATACCTATGCTGGCCACCGCCGATTTCAAAAGGGGATGGACTGTGTCAATCAGCAGGGAAGATAACAGGCTGGAAGGGTAATTGGCGCCGCTGATGGTCAACCAGAAAACCAGCGTTAACATCAAGATCATCAGCGGAAATCCCCACATCCGGCTGGTTACCAGGTTGTCAATGGTACGGTCCAGATCAAAACGGGGTTTTTGATCCGGGTAGGTCACAGCTCTATCGGCTATCCTGGTGGCATCGGCGTAAAGCGACTCCATGATCTGTTCATGGAAGCCATCTCCGATTTCCCAGCGCAGATCCTGAGCGGTTTGCAGTAATTCTTTGATATTGTCTTTCATCAATGCACCTGCTTCCTGATTATTATTCCCGGTGGATTATTGAGCGAATCCGCTTTTCTGAGACACATGACCCACACTTCCCTCTTCCAGACTGGGCTGGTCAGAGGTCAAATCACCCAGCTCCCCCTCTTCCACAGCCCGGATGATCCTTTCATCACCATCCAGCAAGCGGAGGGCCACCCAGCGGGCATTGGGCACCTGAGGGAAAGCTTCCTGAATTTGCTCTACCAGCTGGGACACTGCCAGGTCTAATTTAGGAAGGTTGTATTTCACATGGTAGGGTTTAGACTGGACTTTCCCGGTTGCGACCTCATTGACAGCGGCCAGTAATTCTTCCAGCCCCTGGTTGTAGCGGGCCGCGGTAGGGACAACCGGCACTCCCAGATCACGGGCCAATCTCCGGTGATCAACCTGCATATTATGGCGCTCAGCTTCATCCACCAGATTGAGACAGATCACCACCCGACTGGTAATTTCCATCACCTGGAGCACCAAATTCAAATTCCTTTCCAGCCGGGAGGCATCGACAACCACAATAGTGACATCCGGTTGGCCAAAAAGGATAAAATCCCGGGCTATCTCTTCATCCAGACTGGTTGCCAGCAAGGAATAGGTCCCTGGAAGGTCAACCAGCTTATAGCGGCTGCCGTCATATTCAAATCCGCCTTCTGCCCGGGTAACAGTCTTGCCCGGCCAATTGCCGGTATGCTGGCGGAGTCCGGTCAAGGCGTTGAACACCGTGCTTTTCCCGGTATTGGGATTGCCCGCCAGGGCAACCACATAATCCCAGTTTTCCATGTCCACGCCCAATTTTTTCAAATTGGCCGCATGATGGGCCGGACAGGTGGCACAGGCCGCCTGGGTGCCCTTCAAATTTAGGGATAAATCGCTATCTTTTTGTTTCACCATATCAATACCTTTACAATTCAGCCAGTCCTTTAAGAAAAGAGGACCAGCCCGCTAATTCAGGTTGTTTTCCAGTTTCTCTACCTGGATCAGATGGGCCTGGAATTTCCTCAAGGCAATCACCGTGCCTTTGATCCGGTAAGCTGTTGGATCACCCCCGGGACTGACCAGTTCCACTTCGATCTCCGTTCCCGGTATCACTCCCAGATCCAAAAGCCGCCTGCGCTCCACTCCCCGGCAGCGGGGCGAGATCCCGGTAACCACTCCGGACTGGCCCGGCTCGAGGGTATCGAGAGGTACCCCCTCCATCACCTCCGGGTGACTTTCCTCGACCAGCGGAATCACGGTAATATTGGCAGCCACAATTGGCGCCAGCACATGCTCCTGATCCTCACACCAGAACCGGATCCGATTAGCGGTCACTTCCTCCACTTCCAGGGTCATCTGGGGATAAACTTCTTCTGCTAAAATCTGGGCGTAAATGACTTCTGGTTCATCTTCGATGTGGACGATCCTGGCGGGAGTTTGGGGGGGAAGATCGGAAAGGGGAATCCCGCTGTTGGGGATCAGCTCTCCCCGTTTGGTCGGGATGGGATCTCCGTGAGGATCGCGGGAGGGATTTCCCAGACTGGCTGACAGTTTGTCCAGTTCTTCTTCCGAGAGTTTATGTTCCAACCTTTCCGCCTGCTGATGCCAGTCACTTTCCTTGAAACCGGTTGAATCCGCCAGATAGCGCTCCCACAAACGGTGGGCCCGAACAATCTGGGTGGCGGTCCTTTTCCCGGCCTCTGTCAGCTTGAAGCAGTTATCTTTCATCTCCAGCAAACCTCTGGCCTGGGTAAGCTCCAGGATTTCCAAGGCATGAGCCAGGCTGGTAGATAATGCGCCAGCCAGACTATCCAGAGTAGCTGTCTGCTGGTTGCGCTCGCATTTATAGATGTATTTCAAAGCATCCTCAATCAAAACCTTTTCTGTGAGCTCCCGGCGCTTCTGCAGCTTCCAGAGCAAACCCTTATCCGGCCACACCAACACCCCGGTGAAGCCCAGGAGGGCCAGTCCGATCAACAAAGCATACAGGGGGTTTACCATACCAACTCCTTTCTTCCCGAAAATCAAAACTGCCGGCTCAAGCCCCGGCCTGGGGTTCTGCTATCTCCACCAGAATCTGCCCGGTAATGCTGGCACCCAGCACGATCTCCGCTTCACTCCCATCCAGCCGCAGACGGAGATTGTCATCGTAGGCAGAATAGTCCAGGACCACGAACCCGGCACCGGGCACAATGCCCTGGGACTCCAGGAAGCGCAGCAAACCCGGATCATCGTCATTCACTTCCTGAACGATCCCCCGCTGATTTGGCCGCATTTCCAGCAGATAACGATCTTCCCGGTCAGGCATCTCCAAACCGGGAGAAGGGATAGGTTCCCCGTGCAGTCCGCGGCGAGGATTTCCCAGCACCTCAGCCACACGTTCCTCGAATTCCTCTGAGATGACATGCTCCAGCCGATCAGCTTCTACGTGAACCTGGTCCCAGGAATATCCCAGCACTTGATGTAAAAAAAGCTCCAGCAAGCGGTGGCGCCGGATGGTTTCCAGGGCCGCTTTGCGTCCCCCCTCAGTCAGCGCTACGCCCTGGTGCTTAGCATAATCCAGCAGGGGTGGATCCTCCCCGGACAGGCGCTGCACCATGTCTGTCACAGACGCTGGAGTGACACCCAGGGTTTCTGCGATCAAGCCCGTTCCTACCCGGCCCCGGGAGCAGGATAATTTATAAATTGTCTTCAAGTAATCTTCCACCGCATCGGTCAAGTGTCCAGTCATCAACAGCTCCATTTTTGACAGACTAAATCATATTTTAGGCTATTCTAATTTTTTGTCAAGGGGAAATTTTCCTCCCCGACACCTCCTTTTCGAACCTTATTTCTTGTAAAATCAAGTATTTCAATGAATATATTAAGATTTCTTATCTTCTATTCAATATTTTTTATGTATTTATTGACACACTTAATATTTATGCTACAATGAGGTACAATTGATCACTTAGTCTTCCTCAAACAGGACCGCGATGCTGAAAAAATTGAACTCGATCTATCTGGAATACCCCAGGGTTTTCTGGATCATCATGCTGGGAATGTTCATTGACAATCTGGGGGGCGCCCTGATCTTTCCCTTTTTTGGCTTATATATCACCTCCCGCTACAATGTTGGCATGACCGAGGTCGGGGTGCTTTTCTCAATCCTGGCAATCAGCAGCCTGATTGGCAGTCTGCTAGGTGGAGCTTTAACCGACAAATTCGGGCGTAAGGTAATGATCATATCCGGCCTAGTGATCAGCGCCGCCAGCACGCTGCTGCTGGCTTTTGCCCCCTCATTGGAATTCGTCTACCTGGCCGGGTTGGTTGTCGGGTTGTTCGGCAACATGGCTGGCCCCGCTCATCAGGCTATCATCGCCGATGTGCTCCCGGAAGAAAAGCGTGTTGACGGTTTCGGCGTCCTGCGGGTGATCGCTAATCTGGCTGTCGCCATCGGCCCTGCTATCGGGGGCTTTCTGGCAGCTCGATCCTACACTGCGCTCTTCATCAGCGATGTTATCCTCAGCTCCCTCACCGCTGTCTTCATCCTGATCTTTGTGCCAGAAACCAAACCTCAGCTGGCAGCTGATGCTTCCGGCCACTTCTCACCTGAAGAAAGCCTCGGCCAGACCCTGGTGGGCTATTTCAAGGTTCTCAAAGACAGTGTTTTTATGGTTTTCATATTGGGGTCGATCTTTACAGCACTGGCTTACATGCAGATGAACACCACTCTTCCCGTATTCCTGAGAGACGTGCATGGTCTGCCCGAATCGGGGTACGGCATTCTGCTCAGCCTCAATGCCAGTATGGTGGTGGTACTGCAGTTCGCGATCACCCGCAGGATCAAGGGTTACGCCCCCATGAAAATCATGACCTGGGGAATGATCATCTATGCTCTGGGGTTTTCCATGTACGGCTATGTCTCGGCCTACTGGCTTTTCATCCTGGCCATGGTGATCATCACTCTGGCAGAAATGCTGGTCTCCCCTACCGGACAGGCCGTTGTCGCCAAGCTCTCCCCGACCAACATGCGCGGCAGATACATGGCAGCGTTTGGATTCAGCTGGACCATACCCAGTGCGATTGGCCCACTGCTGGCAGGTGTGGTGATGGACAATTACAATCCCAACTGGGTCTGGTACGGCGCCGGGATAATTATGCTCATCTCCGCCGGAATATTCGCCCTGCTGCAGGTAAAGGCCAGCGACCGTTTCGATCTGACCCATCTCCCCGCCGCAGACTCAGCAGTTGAATCCGTCACTTCCTGACCTGTTGACCATCCCCGACCTTTGTGGCATAATCACCCCAACATAACAAGAAAGGCAGAGATGAAAACGAGTAGAGCTGGAAGCATCTGCCAGCGATCCCGGAAATGGTGGAAGCCGGGTCAGAAGACCAGCTTGAAAATCCTTTCGGAGCCGTGAACTGAACGCCTCAGGCTATTAAGGGATCCGGATTCACCCCCGTTACCAGGGTGCGAGGCTGAATCGCAGGTTGACCGGCAGGACCAACCTCCGAGAGCCCTCGCCGAGCGCCCGCCAACAGCGGGAATCCGGGTGGTACCGCGTGAGTTGATACTCTCGTCCCGACAGGGACGGGAGTATTTTTATAGGAGGCAGGATGGCTATTAAGAAAGCGCCCAACGAAGTCGATTTTATCCAGCAGGAGCATAAAACCCTCAAATTCTGGGAGGAGATCAAAGCTTTCCAGACCCTGCGAGAACTGCACAAAGGGGACCCGACCTGGTCATTCATCGATGGACCGATCACGGCCAACAACCCCATGGGTGTCCACCACGGCTGGGGCAGGACTTATAAGGACCTGTTCAACCGCTTCTGGACCATGCAGGGGCGCGAACTGCGCTACCAGAATGGTTTTGACTGCCAGGGATTATGGGTAGAGGTCGAGGTAGAGAAGGAAAAAGGCTTCGAGTCCAAAAAAGATATCGAAAGCTATGGGCTGGCCAAGTTCGTGAGGGAATGCAAAGCCCGCGTGCTGAAATACGCGGCTGTACAGACAGAACAGTCTGTCCGTCTGGGATACTGGATGGATTGGAATGACCCGGATCAACTCCGGGAGCTGGCGGAAAAGCTCCTCGAGGACCCGCTCCAGGAGATCACCGTGCCCGGACCCCGGGGTCCGGTGACCGACACAGTGGAGGGGATCGTTGCCAGACTGGGGCTGCAGGAACTGGGCGGCAGCTATTTCACCTTTTCCAACGAGAACAACTACATGATCTGGCAGTTCCTGAAGAAAACCTGGGAAAAGGGCTGGCTGTACCGGGGCGCTGATGTCATGCCCTGGTGCCCCCGCTGCGCCACGGCAATCAGCCAGCACGAGATCGTCACCGACGGCTATGCCGAGCTCACCCACCGCTCGGTCACCCTGCGCTTCCCTCTCCATGAAAAGCCGGGGGAATCCCTGCTGGTCTGGACAACGACACCCTGGACGCTGACCTCCAATGTTGCGGCAGCAGTCGGTCCGGAACTGGATTATCTCAAAGTAGAGCTGAATCTGCCAGCTCCCAACGAAGGCCAGAAGCACGTCGTTTACCTCTCTAAAGGTACGCTTAGCATGCTGCAGGGAGAATATCAGGTCCTCGGGGAACTCAAGGGTGCGGAAATGGAAGGCTGGACCTATGATGGCCCCTTTGACGAGCTTCCCGCAGCCCAGATGGTCGGCGGCGTTACCGAGCTGAAAGAACTCCGGGAGGGCATCGAACAGAGCGCCGCCCAGGCCCACCAGGTCATCCTCTGGGAGGAAGTCGGCGAAGAAGAGGGTACCGGTATCGTCCATATCGCACCAGGTTGCGGCGCTGAAGACTTCCAGCTATCCTTTGAAACCCCCCTTCCCCGACTCGCTCCCCTGAACGATGAGGGCTATTTTGTGGAAGGATTCGATTGGCTGACTGGACTGCATGTCTCTGAAGTCGCGGATCCGATCTTCACAGAGCTTGAAAAGAAAGGGATTCTTTATCGGGTTGAGCCCTATACCCACCGCTACCCAACCTGCTGGCGCTGTAAGACCGAACTGGTCTTCCGCCTGGTGGATGAATGGTTCATCAACATGGGCGAAAACTACGACAAACCTCGCGAGGAATTGACCGCGGAGGAAAAAGAAGCCAGCCTGCGCTACCAGATCATGGATGTGGTAGACCAGATCCGCTGGATACCGGAATTTGGCCATGCCCGGGAGCTGGACTGGCTGAGAAATATGCACGACTGGATGATATCCAAAAAACGCTACTGGGGACTGGCTCTTCCCATCTGGGTCTGCGACGACTGCGGCCACTACCGGGTCATCGGCGATGAACAGGAATTAAAAGAAAGAGCCATCGCTGGCTACGATGCCCTGGAGGGCCACTCCCCGCACCGCCCCTTCATCGATGAGGTCGTGCTGTCCTGTGATAAATGCGGCGGGAAAATGCACCGCATCCCCGATGTGGGCACCCCCTGGCTGGATGCCGGCATTGTCCCCTTCTCCACCCTATCCTACCGGACCGATCCTGATTTCTGGAAAAAATGGTATCCTGCGGACTGGATCAGCGAATCCTTCCCAGGACAGTTCCGGAACTGGTTCTACAGCCTGCTGGCCATGGCCACAGTCCTGGATAGCTCCCCTCCCTTCCGGGAGAACTTCAGCTACGCCAGCTTGCTGGCGGAAGACGGCCGGCCAATGCATAAATCCTGGGGCAACTCGATCGAATTCAACGAGGCCGCGGACAGGATGGGCGTGGATGTGATGCGCTGGCTGTACTGCGCCCATAAGCCCGAAAACAATCTGATATTCGGATTCCACAGGGCAGAAGAAACCCGCCGCCGCTTCATCATTCCTTTCTGGAATGTCTATTCCTTCTTTACCACCTATGCTGAGATCGACGGTTGGACCCCTGAGCTGGCAGCCTTCGACCCGGACAGGCCGGAAGGACCTACACCAGAATCCGAAAACCCGCTGGACCGCTGGATCCTGGGACGGCTGAACGAGACAGTTGCCGGGGTCAGCAGCGACCTTGAAAATTCCAGTGCCTACGGCGCCACCCAGGCTTTTGAATCCCTGCTAGACGATCTCAGCAACTGGTATGTGCGCCGCTCGCGCAGGCGCTACTGGAAAAGCGAAACGGACACGGACAAATCGACCGCCTATCTCACCCTCTGGCATGTGCTGGTAAAAATGAGCCGGGCGCTCGCTCCGGTGATCCCCTTCCTGACCGAGGACATCTACCAGAATCTGGTGCGCTCGGTATTCCCGGAAGCCCGGGAAAGCATCCACCACACCCTGTGGCCAGAAGCTGACCAGGACGCGATTGACAGCAAGCTGATCGACCAGATGAAACTGGCCCGGGAAACCGCCAGCCAGGGACTCAGCGCCCGCAGCAATGCCGGAATCAAGGTCCGCCAGCCCCTTTCTCGGGTGCTTGTTTATGTCAAAGAAGGCCGGGCAGAGCTGGATCCGGCCATCAAGGAGATTGTCAGAGATGAGCTCAACATCAAAGAGCTGGCCTTTGTCGAGGATCCTGGATCACTGCTTTCCTACAAGATTCTGCCGGACAACAAGCTGCTAGGTCCCAAATACGGGGCTGAGTTCCCCAAGATCAAGTCCGCCCTGGCAGGGCTGAATCCCGACCTGGTCGCCGACCTGGTGAATGAGGACAAAGAGGTCCCTCTGGAAGTGGAGGGAAAGACCATCATGCTGGAGCCGGAAGAGGTCCTGGTGCGAACGGAAGGGGCAGCTGGTCTATCCACTGTAGACAGCAAGCTGCTCACGGTTGCTATTGATACCGAGATCACTCCCGACCTGCGAGATGAAGGCCTGGCCAGGGAGATAGTCAGACGCATCCAGGACTTCCGCAAGCAGGCCGATTTCGACATCGCCGACCGCATTGCACTGGTCTATCAGGCTACCCCGGAACTGAAAAAAGCTCTCGAAGCCCACCGGGAATACATCATGCAGGAAACCCTGGCCCTGGAAATGAGGGAGGGCCAACCAGAAGCGGGCACCTTCAGCGCTACCGCCAGCTTCGAGGGAGAGGAAGCCACCCTGGGTTTGAAGGTGATCAAATAACCCGACCAATAACAGGGATGCGGGTTCCAGAAAGGACCCTGCATCCCTGGAGATTTTTTTGATATAATCCAAACAATGAAGGCAGGTCGAATCTTCGGACACAACCGCTATTATCACAAGCGCTAGAAGCACTGATACCCACCAATCGATCAGTGCTTCCCAACACGCCCTCCCAAATGGGGGCGTGTTATTATGTTGAAGAACCGCACAACCCGGGAGGATCCAATGGGAAAACCCAAAATGACCCTGGATGAACAGGTAGCCTATCTGATGCAGGGCGCTGAGTACGGCGACGAGCAAACAAAACAGGCCATGGCAGAGGAACTGAGAGAGCGCCTGCTGGAAGCCGGAAAGGACCAGCGGCCCTTGAAGGTCTACTGTGGTTACGATCCCACAGCCCCTGACCTGCACCTCGGTCATACGGTCACCATGCGCAAGCTGCGCCAATTCCAGGAGCTGGGCCACGAGGTGACCTTCCTGATCGGTGATTTCACTTCCCTGGTAGGAGATCCCTCTGACAAGGACAGCCTGCGACCCCGCCTGACAAACGAGCAGGTCCGGGAAAACGCCCACACCTACGCAGAACAGGCTTTCAAGATCCTTGATCGGGAAAAGACCACCATCAAGTACAACTCAGAATGGCTCTCCAAACTCACCTTTGAGGATGTTATCCGCATCAGCGCTAACTTCACTGTGCAGCAGTTCTTGACCCGGGACAATTTCGCCAAACGCTACAGCAAAAATGACCCCATCTATCTGCATGAGTTCTTCTACGCCTGGATGCAGGGCTATGATGCCTACATGCTGGACGCAGACGTCCAGGTTGGGGGCACCGACCAGCTGTTCAATATCGTCACCGCGGCCAGGAAGCTGATGTCCACTCTGGGAAAAAGGCCTAACATCGGTATCACCATGTCCATCCTCCCCGGCACCGACGGCGAGATCCGCATGAGCAAATCGCTGGGAAATGACATCCCCATCGCCGGCGATCCCTCAGATATGTACGGCAAGGTGATGTCGCTCCCCGACAAGGCCATGGGCATATTCAGCCGGCTGGTCACCAGCTGGACCCCGATAGAGATCGAGGAATTCGAAGCGCATATCGCCAGCGGAGAGCTGCACCCCAAAGAAGCTAAGATGGCTCTGGCCAAAGAGATCGTCACTATCTATCATGGCGCAGAGCAGGCGGCCAGGGCAGAGGCGGATTTCGTACGCGTCTTCCAGGAACAGGGCCAACCAGAGGAAATGGAAGAATATCAGCTTCAGGGCGGACAGTCTGTGCTGGAGCTGCTGACGGATGCCGGCCTGGTCGAAAGCCGCAGTCAGGCCAGGAGGTTGATCAGCCAGAACGCGGTCAAGCTGGATGACAGGGTTCTCGATGACCCCTTCGCGGAATTCCCCGGCAAAGGAGTACTGCGGGTTGGCAAACGGCGCTTTATCAGAGTGATCTGAAACATCCTCTGAAGGAGGTCTCCAGCTGTCCGGACATAAACCTTAATCCCACAATCAGGTGAGCCGCTATGTCTCTGAATTTTAGCTTTATAGTACTTGAAGAACATCCCTACGGGCGGGAAATGCTCCGCATCCTGCTGGAAAACGATCTGATTCCCAACCTGGTCATCCAGGAAGTATCCCCGATAGGAGATGAAGAGCGCCAGAAATTCCTCGCCCGCATGGCAGGACAGCCCCTGCCGCCGCGCTTGAACCAGCTGATCTCCGGCAGGAAGATCCCGAGCTACTGCGTCCCCAATCACAATGACAGCTCCTGCAAAGAGCTGCTGGAGGAAGCCCAACCCGATCTGCTGGTGCTGGGCGGAACGCGCATCATCAAACATGAAATCCTGGAAATCCCCCGCCTGGGGACAGTCAACGCTCATCCAGGTCTGCTTCCCTGGCTGCGGGGCTCAGCTTCAGTTGGCTGGGCTTTATACAAAGACCTTCCCCAGGGGGCCACTGCTCATTTTGTGTCCCCGGGAATCGATACTGGCGATATCATCATCACCCGCCAGCTGCCGGTTTACCACCATGACACCTACGAAAGCCTTAACTACCGGGTCGCCATCCTGGCCGGGGAATTAATGGCAGAGGCCCTGACCATGATTGCCAGGGACGAGGTCAACCCCACCCCCCAGGATCCTTCCCAGGGGGAGACCTTCAAAGTCATCCCGGCTGATCTTTTAGAAGAAGGCAAACAGCGCCTGGCGGAAGGACACTACTCGCACTACGCGGATTGACGGTGCCTGATCCTTCCGACGCCAGGATCCTCCCCTGGTTCATAGACCAGGGCGCAGGCAGTTGGCGATCAGGATCCGCGGGATATAATCATAGAGAGGAAACCACCATGAACAGGACTACCGCAGAAGAATACGCCCTGGAACTTGATCAACAGGATCCGCTGGCCGGGTTCCGGGAGCAGTTTGTGATCGATGATCCCGACCTGATCTACCTGGACGGCAATTCCCTGGGCAGGCTGCCGGCCAGAACCGCCGCTCACCTCGCAAGCACGGTCCAGGAAGGCTGGGGAACCCAGCTGATCCGGGGATGGAATCAGGGCTGGTATGAAATGCCCACCCGACTGGGCTCGCGGATCGCCGATTTGATCGGCGCCAGGGCTGACGAGGTAGTGGTGTGCGATTCCACATCGGTCAACCTGTTCAAGCTGGCAGCCGCGGCGCTGCGCTTCCAAAAAGGAAGAAACACCCTGGTAAGTGATGAGTTCAATTTCCCAACCGATCTGTACATCTTCCAGGGTGTGATCGACCTGCTGGACGCCGGACACCAGCTGGTCCTGGCCCGATCAGAAGATTCCATCTCAATCCCTGATAAAAACCTACTCCAGTTGATCACCGGCGACACAGCCCTGCTGGCGCTGACCCAGGTGGCCTTTAAATCCGCCTTCATGTACGATATTCAGGAAGTGACCGCCGCCGCTCATCAGGCAGGAGCCCTGACCCTTTGGGACCTGTCCCACTCTGTGGGCGCGGTACCGCTGAAGCTGAATGAATGGGATGTGGACCTGGCAGTGGGCTGCTCCTACAAATACCTCAACGGGGGCCCAGGGGCGCCCGCCTTCTTATATGTCCGCAAAGACCTGCAGGAAAAACTGGTCTCTCCCATCTGGGGCTGGTTCGCAGACCGGGAGCCATTTGCTTTTCGGCTGGATTTCTCGCCGGCGGATGACATCTCCCGCTTCCAGATCAGCACACCCCCTATTCTCTCCCTCGCCGGGATCGAACCTGCCTTGGACCTGATCCTGGAAGCCGGTGTGGACAACCTGAGGGCTAAAAGCATACAGCAAACCGAGTACCTGATCTATCTGGCCCAGGAGAACCTGCTGCCGCTGGGTTTTGAGCTGGGATCGCCCCTGGACCCGGCGCGGCGCGGATCCCATGTCTCGCTGCGTCACCCGGAGGCCTACCGGATCTGCCGGGCTTTGATTGACCCCAGGCCGGGAGACACGACCATGCGGGTGGTACCGGATTTCCGGGCCCCGGACAACATCCGCCTGGGTATAGCCCCGCTGTACACCAGCTACAGGGACATCTTCCGGGCGCTGGAGCGTCTGAAAAAGATCCTTGAAAAGGATATATACCTGTCCTACTCGAAAGAACGACAGGCTGTTACCTGATCGGTATCAGGCAGTAACGTGCTCTACTGCCCCCTGCCTGGCCCTTTTCTCATTGACATTCAGCAGCAGCACCAAACCTACCAGCAGGAACAGGATGACAGGCAGGATGGCAACCCGCTGTCCCAGCTGTTCGGCAAAGGGTGCGCCACCCTCGAGCAATCTGAACCACAGGAATGACGCCTTATCGCCCTGAGCTTCAAAGAACAGGGCCGCTTCAGCTGCCACATAGCCGTAAATGGTGGGACCGATGAATGATGAGGTCCTGCCCGCCACAGCAAAGAAGCCGTAGAATTCTGCGCTTCTACCCTGAGGAGCCAGAGATCCTACCATAGCCCGGCTCACCGCCTGCACGGAGGACAGGGCCAGTCCAGCGACACCGCCGATCACATAAAAACCGGCCACCGATTCGACCACGAACAGACCCACCACCGAGGCGATCATCAGCAGCAGGAATATCACCAGGGAGGCTTTACCGCTTTGCTTGTCCGCTATCCAGCCTGAGATATAAGCGCCGATCACACTGGTGAACTGGATCAGGATCATGAAGAGAATGATCTGCTGCTGGTCCAATCCAAACATCACCGCGCCGAATATGGCTGCGAAATTGATAGCCATCAGGATGCCGTCGTTGTAAACCAGGAAGGCGATGATATATTTGATGAACTCCCGGTGTTCCTTGACACCCCGAAAAGTGTTCCGGAGCCGCTGGAAAGCCACGCTGAAGATATTTTCGCCCGGCAAAAGCTTCTTATCTTCGTTCTTTTCACGGAACCAGATGAAGAGCGGGGCCGCAAAGACAGCAAAGTAAACAGCTGTGATCACCAGTGAGAAACGAACGATCCAGGTGCCCTCGTTCATTGTGACCAGGGCCAGCACGATGAACAGGCACACAATTCCGCCCAGCAGGCCGATCGCCCAGCCATTACCTGAAACGCGGCCGATCTCATGCCTTTCCGCAACTTCGGGAAGCAGGGAATTGTAAAATACCTGCCCGCCCCGGTAGCCGATCTCAGCCAGGATGAACAAAACCATACCCAGCAGAATATCCCCTTTCTGAACAAAATACAGCAGGGCGGTGCAGGTTATCGCCAGAGCCGTAAAATAGATCAGCAGGCGCTTCTTCTTTCCGGTATGGTCAGCTATCACCCCCAGAACAGGAGAGATCAGGGCCACGACCAGCATAGCGATACCCACCGATAACCCCCACAGGCGGGAACCTTCCGCACCGCCGACAACATGCCCTTTAAAATAAGCGGCATAGATTGCCAGGATCACAACCGCCGCATAAGCTGAATTTCCAACATCATACAGGTACCACAACCAGCGCCGGCTGAGGGGTGATTTCGATTGGCCAATATCAGATCCCATTAAGCGCTCCTTCAGATGACTGAATGAACTGTATAGATTTAACACCTTCACCTCCAGGCGGATACGCCAGCCTGCTTAAAAAAAATAACCGAACGGTCCCGGTGATCCGTTCGGTTAACCCAAATAGTGTTTAAACGCTCAGTGATAGCTCACCTCTCCACCGCGGTAAACCATCTTCCTTCTCCTGTAAGCCCAGCACATGTAGGAGATCGACACAAAATAGCTGGCTGGAAGCCGGTGCAGATTCTTGATTTTCGTGCCGAGCACGGTAGTTTTTCCGTGAAAACCCATCGGACCGATATCAAGCTGGTTGGCCTGCTGGGTGATTTTTTCTTCCATCTCCGCCAGAATGGGCTCGGGGTTGGAGTCATCCAGCGGGCGCCGCAGCACTTCTTTGGATGCTGCGTAGGAGGTTCCGCGATCCCCTCCGATAGCAATTCCCAGGGTTCCGGGAGCACAGCCCTTGCCCTGGGCTCTGGCAACCGCATCCAGACTCACCTTGCGAACACCCTCCAGATCCCGCCCTGCTCCCAAGGAGGAATCCGGCAGCTTGTACTGGGTGCTGACATTTTCGCACCCACCCCCTTTCAAGAGCAAGTCAATTTCCAGAACATCATCCTCAATCTCATTGAAATGGATGGAGGGGTAATAGTCATCACCGCTATTATCCCCGGTATTCTTTCCGGAGAGAGTATTCACTGAATTGGGCCGCAAATATGCTCGCTCTGTAGCCTGAATGACAGCATCTTTGATCTGCCGGGAAAGCTTCCGGGTGCTCCAGCCCTCAGGATAAGAGACATAGAATATCGGGGTTCCGGTGTCCTGGCAGATGGGAGTGGATTTTTCCCTGGCCAGGGCTACATTTTCAAGAATGGTCTCCAGGGCGCCCCTGGCGGCTGATCCCTCAGCCTCATTGTCCAGGGAATTGCGCAAGGTTTCTTCCACATCCGGCGGCAGGTCAGTGGCTGCTAATCGCACAAGCTCGAGGATCTGGTCCGTTAAATCAGGCTGCATATCTTCCTCCCTAGGGATCATTTTCCGGCATCCCTTGTCTAAGATTAATCTATCAGGCGTCACCTGTCCAGTATGAGAAATAATCCCCACCAGATACTTTAAGTCATATCCCTCCCAGGCAGGGCACTTCGCTTGACAAATGAAACTATGCTATACTAATTCTGAGTTATGGAAATACAAAAAAACAGGGAAAAATGGATTGAAACGCTGTATAAATTGCGGCTTCAGAACTTCATTGCAACCTTTTTAGAAGCCCTGGGGCCGGTCAGCATCCTTGGCGCTCAGCTGGTATATCTCAGCCAGCCAATCCTTTCTCCGTTTTTCTCCCCGGATCATTCCCGGGAACTCGCCAAGATATTAGAGGATCCTGCAGAAACAGCGTTGTTTATCAAGGCTCTGAGAACTTACCAGCCCAGAGCTTAGTCGGAGGGCAAATCTGTGTCAGCGACCGGCTTCACAGGGATTGTGGTCATTGTACTCTTTGTGGGATTGATAGTATTCTTTTCGATCATCCACAAGGACCGCAAGCACATCCCTATCCGCCCCATACCGGCCTACCAGAAGATCATCGAGGAAATCAATGTAGCAGTAGAGGATGGCACTCAGCTCCATATTTCTCTGGGCCGGGGCGGCATTATCGGTCCGGAATCTGCCGCGGGGCTGGCCGGCCTCAGCCTCCTGAAACAGGTGATAGAGAAGTCCTCCATCTGCGACCACCCACCTGTCGCCTCAACAGGCAATCCGGTCCTATCCATCCTGGCTCAGGACACTATCCGGAGCACCTCAAAAGCCATCAGCGTGGCAGAGCAGCTCAGGCATCCTTCTGGAGAGCTGATCGGCGTGACTCCCTTTTCCTATGCGGCCGGCACACTCACTATAATTCGGGATGAAAAAGTTTCCGCCAACGTCCACACTGGTTGGTTCGGCAATGAAATTATCTGGCTGACCACGGCAGGTGAACGGCAAAGCAGCCCAACCATTGCCGGGACAGCCCAGCTTCCAGCCCAGGCTATCATCTATGCCTCTGCGTCGGACCCTCTGATCGGGGAAGAGCTTTACGCCGGCGGAGCGTACCTGGGGGCAGGTAAGGTGCACGAAGCCAGCATCTCCGCCCAGGACGTCATGCGCTGGATTATCATCTTCCTGATCCTCGGAAGCGCCCTGCTCAACCTTTTTGGAATTAACACCTTTCTTGAAGAAATACTGGCAGGCTCAATGTGAACGTAAAATTACACGCTCCCATCTCAACCGCAATTGCCATCGGTGTAGGCATCATTGTCCTGGCCGGTTATTTCATTCCTTCCGTTGAAAGCATCCGCTTTATCTTTCTAAGAACAGGGCTGGTGCTCGCTGCTGTGGCTCTGCTGGTAGGAATCATCAACCTGATCTCCGTCCACATCCGAAAATTAGGGGGTGGGGATGAAAATTCAGGCTACAGCCTGATCCTGCTGATCTCCCTGCTGGTCACCCTGGGCGTGGGAATTACCGATATGGTGCAGACTTACCTGTTCGGCCAGCCCAACTTCCGAATGACCAACTGGGTATTCACAAATATCCAAATGCCAATCGAAACCAGCTTGTTAGCAGTGACTGCTGTCAGCTTGATCTATGCAGCAGCCAGCATCCTCCGCAAAAGAATGGATATTAATGCCGTTATTTTCTTCTTTGTTGTGCTGTTGATCCTGCTAGGCTCTGTTGCGATCCCACCAGCAACCATACCCTTACTGGGTGGAATCCGGGATTGGATTCTGCGCGTTCCTGCTCTGGGAGGAGCCCGAGGATTGCTGCTGGGCATCGCCCTGGGTACAATTACGACAGGCATCAGGATCCTGATGGGAACTGACCGACCCTACGGCGGATAATCATGGCTGATATTCTGTGCCCCACATGCGGAAGGCCCAATTCCAAGGATCGTGAGTTTTGCGATTTTTGCGGTAATCCACTGGATGGAGCATTGACCGCCAAACCGCAAGGAACATCCCTGCGGAATGATCTCTTCACAGAGGAGAGTTCCCCAGACCTTCCCCAGGATCGGAATGATCAGGATGAAATTTCCCGCCTGGAAAGTTTGCTATCGGAGACAGAGGGAGAGGGGACACCTTTCCAGAAACCTACCCCTGAATCCGGGGAAGAGAGTTCCCGGCTTGATGAGTATCTCCCGGCAGAAGAACCCCTCTCCAAAGCCGATTCCTCTCAGCGGAAGGCGGCACCAGAAGAAACTGATGACACCTCCCGCCTGGAGGAGTACTTCAGGGAAGAAAATCCAGTTCCACCTCCTCCCGGAAAATCCCAACCCCAGGAGCCAACCAAAGAGTCCTCCCGCCTCGAGGAATATATCAAAGAGGAGAGTTCAGTTCCCCCGGTTCCTGAAAATTCCCGGCCGCAGGAACCGATCAAAGACTCCCCCCCCCTGGAAGATCCCTTCGTTAGAGACCCTTTCAAGAGCCCTGATCCTTTCCAGGAAACCCCTCTTTCCGGAGAGGAGGAAAGTGATCGTCCAGAAGAGGAATTCGATCCCTTTAAGATCCCTCCCGAAGAGCTGGACCTGACTGGCGAGCTGGACAGCAAGAAGAACAAGCCCCCTTCCCAAGCAGAAGCCGAGGATCCCTGGGAGTTCTTTTCCCAGGACTCTCCTGGTGAGCCGACTGGCGGGGAAAGCCCTCCAGCATCCGAGGATAGCGCCGGGGAAAAGGATTTCCCCGATTCGGCGCCCCCTGAAAAGAGTGCTTCCAGCGAGATCCCGGACGAGGCTCCGATAGCTGAAACATCCGCGGGGGAGTGGGGATTCCTTGATCCCAAAGATGCCGGGGAAGAGCCAGTCAGTCCTACAAGCGAGGATTCCGGCGAGAAATGGGATTTCCTTGACCCGGGAATATCCAGCGCAGAACCCGCAGAACAGGTTCCTGACGATCAAACCCCTGATGAGTTTGCCTGGCTCGATCCCGGACCAGCCGCCGATCTGCCCGAAGATGAGGATCAACCTGAATTTGGGTCCCAGGGCTTTGGAGAAGATTCCGGGTGGTTAGACATGCTCCAGGGACCTGAATCCAGCCAAGCCCCCCCACCAGAAAGCTCCCAACCGAAGAAGCCTCAAACGGACTGGCTGGAAAAAATCAAACGGCTCAATAAGAGCAGCGATTTGGTAGATGAGGATTCTTCCTTCCCGGATTGGCTGGCAGTATCAAACCTGCCAACCGCGGAACCTGAAGAACCTGAGCAGATGGAACCCGGCAAACCCTCCTCTGAAGTGCCAGAGTGGCTGAACCTGGACGACGATGAATCCTTGAATGAGTTCCTGCGCAGAAAAGACCTTACCAATGAAGAACACACTCCGCAGATCAGCGAGGTTTCCCAGAAAGAAGCTGAGGATGATGAGCCAGCCACAGGTCTGAGCGATTCTCAGCAGATCAAATTCCCCTCCTGGGCAGAGGAGCAGAAGAAGAAAAGCCAGAGTCCCGAAGACCTGCAGTTCCTGGCTGCTTATGAGGATGATGCCAGTAAATCAGCCGAACCATTCCAGATCGAAGAAGAGTTTTTCGACGACCTCTTTGATGAAGAGCTGCCTGATTGGCTGACAGCCGCCTCCTCAAAGGAGGTCTCTCAACCCCTTCAAGATGAGCTGGCCCAGGGGGAACTGCCCGGTTGGGTTGAAGCCATGCGCCCGGTAGTGGAATCCACAGATGCCTCCGGCCTAGCGGAGGATGAAGAGTACATCGAGAGCTACGGTCCCCTGGCTGGTATTCCCAGTGTGCTGCCAGCGGAAGCCGAGATCGGAATCAACCTGAATGAGACTGCCCAGAAGCCTCTGGATCTGCTTACCAGTACAACCCACCAGGAGAACGTCAACCTGCTGAAAAAGATCATCAGCAATGAGAATAAAAGCAGGTCGATCCAGCGGCCTGCCCCCTTGCAGACCCAGCGGGTGCTGCGCTGGCTGATTGCCATTGTGCTGCTGTTCTCCACAGCGGTGACAGTCATCTTCAACAATGTAATTGAGACCCAGCCCCCCAGTGCAGCCCAGATCAGAGGCACCAGCTACGCCGCCTTATATGACCAGATCGAAAAACTTCAAGACGGCCAACCAGTACTGATCGCTTATGACTACCAGCCGGCTGCTTCCGGTGAGCTCCACATAGCGGCTGCCAGTGTTGTGGACCATCTCATGGAAAAGGGTACATACCTTTCTTTTGTGTCCACCCAGCCTACAGGACCAGTCCTGGCGGAGCAATTCCTGGCCAGCACCCAGGCTGAACATGGCTATCTTCATACCCAGAAATACATCAACCTGGGATATTTGCCGGGAGAATCGGCTGGTTTGCTGAGCTTCACGATCTCCCCCAAGCAGATCATCCCTCTGGCCTTTGATGGCAGCAATGCCTGGGACTCTCCCCCTTTAATCAACGTGAATTCGATCTCAGACTTTTCGATGATTTTGGTGATCACCGATGATCCCAACATCGCCAAGATCTGGATCGAACAGGTCGGCACACAGCTGGAGGACACCCCGCTGACCATGGTGGTCAGCGCCCAGGTAGAGCCGCTGATCCAGCCCTACTTCAAATCATCTCCCCAGCCGTTAGCAGGATATGTTGCGGGCATCATTGGTAGTATGAATTACGAACAGCTTACCGAAAGTCCAAACCTGGCCAGTAAGATCTGGCTGCCTTTCAATGTGGGCATTGTCATCAGCGTAGGGATTATTTTCATCGGAGGGCTGGCAAACGGTGTGTTATCCATCTTCTCCCAGCGCAGAACCAGATTATTAGGAGATACCCGGTGACCACAGCCAATTTACTGGATTTTATCGGACTGGCCTTGGGATTCCTGCTGACAATCCTGGTTTTCAGCTATCTGCTGGGAGATAATCCCTTTTTCCGGCTGGCCATTCACATCTTTATCGGTGTGGCCGCCGCTTATGTGGCGCTGGTAACTGTCAACAATGTTTTAATTCCCCGCCTGATCGTTCCTTTATTCCAGGGCGGCAGTGGGGAGCGCCTGTTATCGATCTTGTTGTTTATCCCCAGCCTGTTCTTAATCTTCAAGGTGACACCCCTGCGCAAAGCAGGCAACTGGTCGGTAGCGATACTGGTAGGCATCGGCGCTGCAGCCGCCGTGGGTGGTGCCATAACCGGAACACTTTTCCCACAGATCCTGGGAACCATCAACAGCGTCGATCCTGCCGCCTATGACGTGACCAACAATCGTTGGAACCAGATTATCAACGGAATCATCATCGTCCTGGGGACCCTGACCACTCTGATCTATTTCCATTTTGGCACCCAGGACATCCCGGGCAGGCAGGATAAGAGGCTGCCAATCATTGAAAAGATCAGCCAAGCAGGCAAGGTATTCCTGGCAATTACCTTTGGTGCTCTCTATGCAGGCGTTTTCCTGACAGCGCTGGCAGCACTGGTGGAGCGGCTATCATTTTTATGGGATTTCCTTAACAAGATTGGTTTCCAGCTCTTTTCATCATTTTAGCCAATATGGACACAACTACCGTACAGGCAAAATCAGTAATCGCCACCGATATTGGCACAACCATTACCCGGTCCCTGCTATTTGACGTTGTCAGTGGAAGGTACCGGTTTATCGCTGGGGGCAGCGCGCCGACCACTGCGGGGGCCCCTGATTTTGACGTCACTGAAGGTATCTGGAGGTCCCTGGAGGAACTGCAGTTCATCACCGGGCGCACCTTATTGAGCGAAAAGGAAGGCATCATCATACCCAGCACCCAGGACAGTCAGGGTGCCGATATCATGGTTGCGACCATGTCAGCTGGCAACCCGATCTCGGTCGTAACTGTAGGCCTGCTGGAAAATGTGTCCCTGCAGCACGCCCGCCATCTGGCCCAGACATCATATTCCAAGATTATCGCGGAGATCTCTATCAATGACCGCCGTTCGGCAACAGAGCGAATCAACCTGCTGAGCAGAAGCCGTCCGGACCTGATCATCATCGCCGGGGGCACTAACGAGGGAGCATCCCAATCCTTACTGAGCATCCTGGAAAGCATCGGACTGTCCAGCTTTATGATGGATGAGAACCAGCGGCCCCACATTCTTTATGCTGGGAACGAGAATCTCCAGGATGAGGTAAAAGCCGGATTGGATAAGATCAGCTCACTGCACATCGTTCCCAATATCCAGCCGGTCCTGGGGAAGGAAAGCATTTTCCCGGCTCAGAAAGAGATCAACGAGATCTACAAAGATGTCCGGAAGAAGCAGACCGGGGGCCTGAGGCAGGTTCTTTCCTGGACAGAAGGGAACTTCACGTCCACCGCATTTGCCCTGGGCAGGTTGATCCGTTTTCTGAGCGAGAAGTACGAGCCGGAAAAAGGTGTGCTGGGAGTGGATGTCGGATCTGATGCCACGGTGCTGGCAGCGGCTTTTCATGGCCAGGAAACCCTGCGGGTCTTTTCAAATCTTGGAGTGGGAGGGGGGGCCGCTGGCGTATTGGAGAAATCCTCCTTAGAGGAGATCAAGCGCTGGCTTCCAATCAAGATTTCTGACAATGCGCTCCGTGATTACATTTATAACAAATCCATCTATCCCGGCTCCCTGCCGACAGAGGCAGACCACCTGGAAATCGAGCTGGCGCTCGCCAAGCAGGCTCTCCTGGAGGCCGCCCGGGATACCATCCCCAACCTTGAAAAACAGCTGGACTCAACCGGAACCCTGCTGCCTCCCCTTGAACCCATCATCGGGTCGGGAAGGATCCTTACCAATGCCCCCAAGCGTTATCAGAGTCTTTCCGTTCTCCTGGATGGACTGCAGCCAACCGGTGTCACCACCCTGGCCCTGGACCAGAACGGACTGCTGCCCGGACTGGGAGCGGCTGCTGAGGTAAACCCCCTGCTAGCCGTCCAGGTGATCGAATCAAATACTTTCCTGAATTTAGGCACGGTTATTGCACCAACAGGTATAGCCAGACCCGGCACACCCATCCTTCGCGTCCGGGTACTACGGGAGGATGGCAGAAATATTACCAGGGATATCAAATACGGGTCCCTGACCATTCTGCCAGTGGAAATGGGAGAAAAGGTTTCCCTTCATCTCCGCCCCCTCCACCGCTTTGATGTCGGCATGGGGGGTCCTGGAAAATCTGGCAAAGTGAATGCGGTAGGCGGCGCGATGGGCATTATCATCGATGCCCGGGGCAGACCGCTGCAGTTCTATCCTGATGAGGAGAAAAACCGAAAAAGGAATGAGATGTGGAGAAAAACTTATCAGAAATACACCTGAGAATCGACCTCGGCACATGAAGGGAAACAATGACCTCTAAAGTAAAGCATCTTCATTCACTTACCAGCATTAAACGGGAACGGGTGCTGCCTGTGTCCGGCAATATGCTGGTCAGGCGTATGCAGAAGGTTTCTCCGACAGACGTGATCGTTGTTGCCCCCATGGCACCGGAATTCATCCTGCTAGATATCGCTCAGGGCTTGAACATCACCCCTGCCCGGGCAGACGAGCTCCTCCAGCGGCAGGCAGGGGACGATCTCGTCAAAGGTGATATCATTGCCGGTCCCCTGGGCATTTTTCAGCGTGTGATCCGGGCTCCGGAAGCCGGTCAGGTAAAGATAGCCGGAGAGGGCAAGGTGCTCTTTGAAATCAATAAGGCCCCTTATGAACTGCAGGCCGGTATGGAAGGCACGGTAACCAATATCATCCCGGAAAGAGGGGCGATCATCGAAACCCGGGGCGCCCTGATTCAGGGAGTGTGGGGCAATGGTAAGATCACCTACGGGGTGATCCAGCCAGTCAGCAATGACCTCCTCCAGGAACTGATCCCAGAACAGCTGAACATCAGCTTTCGGGGAACCATCATTACAGCCGGTTTCTGCAGGAACCCTGAAGTCCTCGACGTGGCCGGCAACATACCCATCAAAGGAATGATCCTGGGCAGCATGTCAGCTGGCTTGATACCGCTGGCAAAAAAAGCTGACTACCCGATCATGGTGATCGATGGATTCGGAACACATCCGATGAACCGGGCCGCGGAAGCCATTCTGGTGGCGAACAAGGACAAGAACGTCGCCTTGAACGCCCAGATCTATGATCCCTTCCAGGGGAGTTACCCCGAAGCGATCATCACCCAGTCCACCACCAAGGACCTGAACCCTCCTCCTGAATCGGAAGCTCTCAAACCAGGAAAACAGGTTATCATAATTAGTGGACCGCTGGCTTCCCGCATCGGAACAATTGAAAGGCTGTTTCCCCATAAGAGAACCATCCCAAGCGGTATTTCCACCTGGACTGCAGAAGTGAGTTTCAAAAATGAGGAAAGCACTGAGGTACCGCTCACCAACCTGGAAATTATCAAGGCCTGATCACATTTAAACTAGCGCGTTGCTGATAGGGCATTATGAGGAGAGAGAATTATGGGCATCAATGACTTTGACGATCTGGATTTTGAAGAAGTGGGCGGCGAAGAGACCATCTCAACCAGTCGGGGTTCAAATCGGACCTTCCTGATTGTGGCTGGGATTCTGGGTGGTATTTTGCTGCTGGCCTTGCTGGCTATCGCGGCTTACGCTGTTCTGATATTACCAGCTCGGGATACCGGTCAGCAAACCCAGGCTGCCGAGATCATTGCTACCAACACCGCGATCGCTGAACAGGCTCAGCTGACAGCCATTGCCAAACAGGTGACAATGACTCCTACTAATACCGCCACTCTTCCTCCCACAGAAACTCCTACTTTGACCCCCAGCAGCACATCCACGCCGTTGCTGGCGCCAACCAACACCCCTGAACCCGTCGAGGGCACTCCTGATCCGGCTGCCACGGAAACTGTTGCTGCCCTGCTGACCCAGCAGGCAGGAGGCGCTACCACGCTTGTCCCCACAGCGACTGCCCTGCCTGACACTGGCTTTGCGGACGATTTTGGCGTGCCGGGCCTGGTGCTGATTGCCGGTGTGTTGCTGGTCATCATCATCCTCAGCCGGCGCCTGAGATCATCCACTTCCTGAGCCCTGAATATCCAACGGTCCTGACCGTACCTGATTAAAAAGGCAACCACAGCAGTTTCTCTCTCCTGCTGTGGTTGTATATATAATCCCTGAGATGAGCTCCGCTCAGGTGACGCTTTCCGCCACTTCTTCTCCAAAACCGAGCAAAGCGCGAACCATGTCCTCAGTTCTGCCTTCCGCATAGACCCGCAGAACAGGCTCCGTGCCAGAAGGCCTGATCAGCAGCCAGGAATCATCTGCCATAATATACTTGACGCCATCGATAGTCAGCAAATCGACCACTTTCACTCCACCGATCTCAGCCGGCTTGTTGGCCAGCAGATGTTGAACCATGTCCCCCTTCTGGACAGGATACTTCAGCCGCTGATCCCTCCGCTCATAGAATGCGGGACCGACCTCTGCCAGCAGATCCTCTACCAATTCATGCAGGGATTTTCCGTACACCGCAACCATCTCGATCAGCAGCAACCCCATTAAAACCCCGTCCCCCTCAGGGATATTCCCCTGAATTGATATGCCCCCGGACTCCTCGCCTCCGATGAGCACGTCCTGAGCGATCATGTAATCGGCAATATGATTAAAACCTACCGGGGTCTCGTAAACTTCCAGACCATATTTTGCAGCCAGCCGGTCGATCATCTTCGTTGTCGATACAGTACGGACAGCCGGTCCTTTCCAGCCCCGCTTTTCGACCAGGTAGCGCAGAGCCAGGGCCATGATCTTGTGGGGATCGACGAAATTTCCCCTATCATCCATGGCGCCAATTCGGTCCCCATCTCCATCGAGCGCTAATCCCAGGGTTCCCATCCCGGTACTGATCGCTCCTGCCAGTGCCCCCAGATGGACACCGATCGGCTCAGGATGAGCTCCTCCAAAGCCCGGGTTCATTTCTCCCCGGATCTCAGCCACCTCACATCCCGTCCCGGTCAGGATGCCTTTGATCATGCCTCTGGCGGATCCATGCATGGAATCCACAACCACCTTGGGAGGATTGGCTGCTATAGCGTCAAAATCGATCAGGGTGCGCAGATGCTGGTAATACTCCGGCACCGGGTTGAAGCTGACGATCAGACCCTGCTCTACCGCCTGGTCCCATTCCATCAAGTTAGGACCTCTGCCTCGTTCCTGGTTGTCATTCAGGTAAATCTCAACCCGACGGGATTGTTCCGGTGAGGCTGAACAGCCGTTGGCGGCCTTTAATTTCACGCCATTATAACGGGGCGCATTGTGAGACGCAGTGATAACAATCCCGGCAATCGCGTTCAGGTTTTTCACCGCATAGGATATCGATGGTGTGGACGCATCCGCCTGTGCCAGATAGACGGTATAGCCATTAGCCGCCATCACTCTGGCAGCCTCCCGGGCGTAACGGTCAGACAGGAAGCGGGTATCAAATCCAATTACCACCCGGTTGGGATCCGGTTCCAGTTCCCCCTTTCCCTGAGCATGCCAATGCCCGGAATGGATCGAGTCCGCTATCGCCTGGGTCACCAGGCGAAGATTGTGGAATGTAAAAGTATCAGAGATGACCGCTCGCCAGCCATCTGTGCCGAAATTGATGGGCATACTTCTTGCTCCTCATTTCCCAGAGTATTTAATGTACACTATTCTATCACCGATGGTCCCGTTTCACAGCCAGCCAGGGTCCCGGGACGCTATCAGAGCCGCCCCAGAAGGGGGGCTCCGGTGTCGATCGGAGCAGGCCAGTTTATTGTGTTAAAATGACCCATAGAGATTACCATGGAATCCACAGAGATTTTCAATTTCCTACACGACCATTTTCTCTTCAAGTATTTGAGCGACGAAGAGCTGGGGCAGATCCTGCCGCTGTTCAAACCGATCTCGCTCGAGGAAGGAGAGGTGCTCTACCGGTCAGGATTTCCAGGGAGGAACTTCTTCCTGGTCGTTTCCGGCAGGATACTGCTGGAAGACGAAGCCGGGAAGAGAATCGTCATTAATGCCCAGGGTCATTTTGGCAACCAGGACCTGGCTCGCGACAGCCTGCGGAAGGATTCTGCCCGGGCGCTGGAAAAAACCACCCTGCTGGCAGTCAACAAACGGGGATTCTTCGCGATTCTCTCCGCTTTCCCGTCAATCAAATCCCGCCTGTCTGCTATGCAGACGAGTGCCAGGATCTTCCAGAACAACGACTTTCCCTGGATCAGGGATGAAGAAGTGGTGCGCTTTATCGACCGCAAACACCCCAACGTGCTCTATACCCAGCTGCTGCTGCCTGCCCTGTTCCTGATTCTCTCTGGAATAGGTGCGGTGCTGCTGCGCTTCAATGTAGGGATCTTCCTGTTCATCACCGTCGTGATCGCTATTCTGTGGGGCATCTGGCTGTGGATGGACTGGAAGAACGATTTTTACCTGGTCACCAGCGAGCGGGCGGCCTGGATCGAAAAGGTCATCTGGCTGCACGATCAGCGCCGGGAAGTCCCCCTGCAGTCCATTCTCTCGGTGAACATATCCTCCACCCAGCTGCAGCGCCTGTTCGGATACGGGGATGTGATCATCCGCACCTATACCGGTAATGTGCCCATGCGCAATGCGGCCAACCCGGAAGTCCTGGTCGATCTGATCGCTGATGCCCAGCGAAGGGCTAAGATCCTGGCCAGACAAACCGATCGCGAGAACATCAATCAGGCTATTCGGGACCGCCTTGGCCTGGACGGCGGCGCCAATCCTATCAATGACCAGGAGGAATTTACCGACTTGATGATGGAGGGTGGTCCCCAGGTCACTGAAACCATCACCCCTCTGCAGGAATTCCTGAACCTGTTCCGGGCTCGTTTTGAACTCAATGGTGTCATCACCTACCGCAAACATGTCTTTATCCTGCTCAAGAATTCCTGGTGGCTGTGGCTGCTGTTCCTGACCGCGCTGATTTCTTTCTTCGCCCGCCTGGTCGGCCTCATCCCCTGGCCAGATCTGGGAGCACTGGCCCTTGTCCTGGTCCTGACGGTGCTTGGGCTCGCTTATGCCTTTGCCGATTGGGCCAATGACCGCTATCAGATCTCAGACAAGCAGGTCATTGACCTGGACCGCAAACCTTTCGGGCGGGAATCCAAACGCACAGCCCTGCTGGAAAACATCCTCAGCCTGGATTACCGCAGGGAAAACATCATCCAGCGCATCTTTGATTTTGGTACGGTCGCCATCAATGTTGGGGATATTCAGCTGGATTTTGAGTATGTTGCCCAACCAGCAGCCGTCCAGAATGAGATCTTTGAGCGCTACAATACTGTCATCAAGGAAAATGAACTGGCTGAATCCCGCCGGCGGAGGGATGATATGGTAGAATTTCTGGCGGCTTATCACGAAGAAAACCAGCCGGGGCAATCCCCTGACCAGGGGGAGGAAACCCAGCAATTATAAAAAAGGAACCATTAATTCCATGTCAGCTCGAGAAGTCATAGTTGTCCCCCATCCCACCCTGAGAAAAAAAGCTGCCCCGGTTGCGGATTTTGGTCCTGATACCCAGCAGCTGATCGAGGACATGATCCTCACCCTGCACGAAAAATCCGGAGCCGGACTTGCTGCTCCCCAGGTCAATGTCTCCCAACAGGTCATTCTGGTGGAATACGGCAGCGAAGAGGACGAGTCCATCCCTCCAACCCTGTACATCACCCTCAACCCCCACATTACCCGCTTTTCACAGGAAACTGTCAGCGGGGCAGAGGGATGCCTTTCCATTCCCCGCCTAATGGGTGAGGTCGAGCGAGCTCAGGAGATCGTTGTGGAAGGCCAGGACCGCTACGGTAAGCCCCTCAAGATGAATCTGCGCGGCTGGGTAGCCCGGATCTTCCAGCATGAAATCGACCATCTCAATGGAATTCTGTTCACCGACAGAACAGCAGATGTCTGGGAGACGGACGAGAACTACGATCCTGTCTAAGCTACATGCTGCTCACACATCTCTCCCTGACCGATTTCAGAATATTCTCCCGCTTTGATCAGGATCTGCCCGGCAGCGGGTTAATCCTGGTGGGCGCTAACGCTCAGGGAAAGACCAGCCTGCTGGAAGCGATCTACTACCTTTCCACATTGGACTCATTCCAAGCGTCCAATACCGTTGATCTGATAAATTTCTCGGCACTCCGATCGGACCTGGCCGTGGGCCGGATAGTGGGTGATTTCAGAAAAAAGGACGGGGACCATCGCCTGGAGATCCGTCTGATCAGGGAAACCCTCACCAATGGGAACCAGACCACCCGCAAGGAAGTCCTGCTGGACGGCGTTAAGCAGAAGATCAATGCCGTGATCGGTCAATTCAACGCAGTCCTGTTCCTGCCCCATATGCTCCAGATCCTGACCGGCTCTCCCCAGCAGCGGCGGCGCTATCTGGACCTGACCATCTCCCAGACCGACCCCCTCTACACAGATCACCTATCCGAATACAACAAGGCCCTGGTTCAGCGCAATGCCCTGCTGAAACAGCTTTACGAACGATCCAGTGATGTCGATCAACTTTCCTATTGGGATGAAAAGCTGACTCTGGCTGGTTCGTATTTGATGCAAGCCCGTATCCAGGCTGTCCAGGAGCTTGGCTACCTGGCTGCTTCTATCCACCAGGACCTGACCAGAGGGGCTGAAATCCTGCGCCTGAACTACCAGCCTTCCTATCAGCCCACCCTGTCCCCACCAGGACAGATCGAACTGCCCCTGGATACCTCACTGGACCTCGGAGGTATGTCTTTGGAGGAGCTCCAGGATGGCTTCCGGGAAAGAACCCTGGCCAGAAGGGCAGAAGACATCACCCGCGGGGTTACCTCACTAGGACCTCACCGGGATGAACTGCGCTTCCTGAGCAATGCGGTCGACCTGGGAAGTTTTGGCTCCCGGGGTCAGCTGCGCACTGCTCTGCTGGCTCTCAAATTGGCTGAGATAAACTGGCTGAAAGAGAAAAACGGTGAATGGCCGGTGCTTTTGCTGGACGAGGTGCTGGCCGAGCTGGATGACGCCCGCCGGCAGGATCTGCTGGACAGATTGGCTCAGACCGAACAGGCTCTGCTGACCACTACAGATCTGGATCTCTTCTCAGCCGATTTCCGGCAAGCTGCTGGTTTGTGGGAGATCAAGGCGGGGGAACTTGTTAAATAACTACAGCGGCTTTTTGCTGGGCACGCCTGCCCGGCGGGGATATTTCAGCGACGTGGAAGCTTTTTTCTCAATAGTGATCAAAAAACGCTCTTCTGTTACCCCCGGCAGAGTGATCCGCTTCACCTGAAGCAGCTCTCCTCCCAGCACGCTGATCGCCCGGCTGGCTATTTGGGCTTCATAAGGCCCCCTGTCTCCCTTCATAGCAAGCATTTTCCCCCCGATCCTGACAAACGGCAGCAGATATTCCGACAGTGTGGAAAGCTGGGCCACGGCCCGGGCAACCGCCCAGTCAAACTGCTCCCGGTAGTGGCTGTCCCGGCCCAGGTTTTCGACCCGGTCATGGATCACTTCGATCCCCTGCAGATCCAGGTGCTTGATGATATGCCGACAAAAATCGGTTTTTTTACGGACCGAATCCACCAGCAGAACCTCGGTATCAGGCAGAAGAATTTTCAGAGGGATGCCGGGAAATCCCCCTCCGGTGCCGATATCGATCAGTCGGCTGAGTGGGGTATTTTTCATCACCAGAAAGGAGCTGAAAGAATCCAGAAAGTGCTTCCTGTGGATCTTCTCGGGCTCATGGATGGCGGTCAGATTGATGCGCTCATTCCAGATCTGCAGCTCCCTTTCATACTCTTCCAGGAGGGAAATCTGGTAGGGAGAAAGGGTTATCCCGATCAGCTGCCTGGTTTCTTTCACTAGCTGTTCCATGTGGGAGTAATTATATTACATTGTTTTCTACCAAAGGGATCCATACCAGCCGGTTTAAACTGGACAGGGAGAGAGGGGTGGGGTTGACCCCTTTAAGTAAGACAGCCCGATCTCCAGGTTAGAGATCAGGCTGTCGAATTTGGTCTGAGGGTGATCAGGATTTCTCTTTGGTAGCTTTCGCTTTAGCGGCTTTTTTCTGAGCAGTCCGCTCTTTCCTGCGGTCGTTTATTCCTTTCAGCCATTTCCAGACCCAGCGAACCGGGAAGTACAGGATGGCTGCTACCGGCAGGATGTACAGGGCAATCCAGATCAATATATTGGCCAGCCCCTTGAGGGTGTTGATCAGCGCCTGGATGGCACTTTTCGCCACACCGACAGGCTGCCAGTTGCCGATCCTGAGGGGTTGAACCGCCTCATTGGCCTGGATGTAAACCGATATGGAGGACAGGGCTGCTGAACGCTCATAATACAGCATCTGGCCCTTGATGACCTCTATCTGTTCCCGGACGCTGACCAGCTGATTGTAGACGCTAAGCACATCCTCCGTGTTCCGGGCCTGGTCCATGATCTCAGCCAGCTGTTCCTCAGCCCGCTCCAGATTCCTCAGCCGGGAGTCCAGGTCAGTATATTCCTGGGTCACATCCTGCCCGGAGACATTCTCGTTCAGGACCTCCCCCGCGCCTGATTTGATCTCTTCCAGAGCCTGGTCAAGGGTGTCAACCGGCACCCGAATGGTGATGCTTGCCTCGGGCACTTCCAACCCGCTGTCAGTCTGGGTCTGATACAAATTCGAGGAAACCACATAACCACCCAGGCTTTCCGCCAGGGCGCTGATTGCTTCCATGGTCGCTCCCGGCTCTTCCACCACGATTGACAGCGAGGCATCCTTGATGACCATCCGTATCTGGGTCTCGCTGGTCCGCATTTCCAATCCTGGAGCGGAAGCGGCCTCTTTCTGGTAATTCTCACCCCCTCCATAATTGGCCGCGATTCCACTGTCCATGGGAGCGAAACTTTCCACCTGCGAAGATTTCCCCACAGCACAGGAAGCCAGCAGAACCGCCACTAGAGAGAGGACAAGCAGTTGCTTTTTCATTGGAAATTCTCCTTACGCTAGGTCGTTTAATCCTATTGACGCCTGTATGGGGAGTAAAGTTCCCCTACCAGCCCAGATCCAGGCGCTGGATGTATTCAATCGGCAGGCCAGCCCTGGTCATCCGGTCCTGGACGCTGGGAATATCATAAGCAACTCGATGCTGAGTCCAGGTTTTTTTATCTGTATCAAAGATAGAATAAGCTGCCCTGGGGTCGTGGTCGCGAGGTTGTCCAACAGATCCGGGATTGACAATGGATCTACTGGGCAGCACAGTGGAGTCGCCCGGGTAAACAAAAGTGACATTGGTGAGCTTTTTACCTGGTTTCTGGTAGTAAAGCACTGGCAGATGAGAGTGTCCCACGAAGCAATAGGAGGTTTCGAAGTAAGCGAAGTTGGCGGTCGCGGTATAGACATCCATGATGTATTCCCAGACTGGATCCCTGGGACTGCCATGGACCAGAGTGACATCACCGATGACAGCTTGAGGTGAGAGGCTTTGCAGGTATTGGCGGTGGATGGGGTTGAGCTGATCTAAGGTCCATTCCAGCACTACCTGGGCGGAGACATTGAATTTCCTCTTTTCAGTCAGCCCGATCACCGCGCTGTCATGATTCCCCCGCAGGCAGACCAGGTTGGGCAGATCCCGGATCATCGCCACACAATCATTGGGGTCCGGACCATAACCGATGATATCTCCCAGACACCAGACCGCATCCACCTTTCCAGCATCTTCCAGGACAGCTTCCAGCGCTGTTCTATTCCCATGAATATCTGACAAAACCAGGACTTTCACCAGTAAATCACCTCTTTTTTGCAAGGATAATCTTCATAATCATACTGGAAAGCAGGGTTTCAGTAAAGCTCCATTTTCCAAATCA
>JANTFT010000009.1 GCA_024763275.1 Anaerolineales bacterium
AAAACAGGAGGCTCCCACGTCAAGGCAGAGATTGGGAAGTGGATTTATGGTTGGAAAAAAGGGCTAAAATCGCTATATAAAAAAAAGGAGCCGAAGAATCGGCTCCGTTTTTCACCCTCATTTGAGCAAGAGTTTAGATATCTCTTCCACGTTCCAATTGTGGATCACTTTCCCTTCGAGATAGAATGTCGGGGTGGTCAGGTTGCCTCCAGTCCATTCCTTCAACTGGCTGGCTGCTGCCGGATTGCGGGTGACGTCATATTCCGTATAGCGGATACCGTTCTCATCCAGCCAGAGCCTGGCCCGCCGGCATCCCGGGCACCATTTGTTGCAGAACAGGACCAACCCTTCTAGGTCCAGCTCAGCTGTCACTGGCTCAGCCGACTTGACCGGCTGGTAGTCAGGCTGGATGCGGCGGATCTCCTGGAAGAGGACCTTGTTGTCAGGCTGTTCATCAATATCGTGGATATCCACGTACTGAACAACACCATCCTTGTCAATAATAAATATCGCCCGCTCGGAACGACCTTCAGCTTCCCGGAAAGCTCCGTAGAGCTGAGCTGTCTTTCCATGAGGCCAGAAATCGCTCAGCAGGGGATAGGTTATCCCTCCCAGGCTTTCTGCCCATGCTTTTAATGCCGGGATGTGGTCAATGCTGATGCCCAGAACCTGGACATTTAATTCCGCGAATGCCGCGTACTCCGCTTCATAAGACGGAATCTGACTGGTTCAAACCGGGGTAAAAGCCATCGGGAAAAAGACCAAAACAGTGGTCTGTCCCCGGAAGTCACTGAGGGTGACTTCTTTGTCAAGATGGCTTGACAGAGTAAAATCTGGGGCTTGATCTCCAACTTTGATTTTCATATACCTCTCCTGATAGTACGTATAGATATGTGTCTTACACTATAACCTCTTTTCAGGAATTTTCCAAATATTCCCTGCAGTCTTATACAAACCATATATTCTGCAATCAACGGGGTCAGAAGCTCACTCAGGCTCGAACCCAAGATCGGGCAAAGTTCTTTCCACCCGACCTGGTGATCCCCAGCAAAACCATTCAGCGCCGTGAGCTGGTTTTCAGGCGGTAATCTCAGGACCCGGGACCCACTCCCGCCAGGCCAGGGTCCAGAGAACCGAGACAAAGCTGACAACAGCGGCCTGGACCAGGACAAGGATCGGCCACAGCAGACAGCAAACGGCTGCCAGCAAGCCGGGGATAAGCATCATGACCCCCACGGCTATGCTGATAGCAACCTGCAGCAGGAAGATGATCACCGCTGAGCCCAGATTCTCTCCCAGAACCTTGAACCCCCGCTGGTAGGAAGCCAGCACACCAGTTCCTTCCAGCATGCAGGCCCGGTTGGCAAAGGTCCGCAGCAGGGAAAGCACCACCGCAACAGGAACCAGCACACATGCCAGGGCCAGCAAAGGAGTTATAGCCTTCCAGCCCTCCCCCAGCAGCCGGCTTCCCTGATTCCAGTCAAGACCACTGGCTGCCAGCAAAGTAGCTACGGAAAAGAAAAGCAGGATTAGGGCCGGAATTGCCGGGATCAAACCGATTCCCAGCAGCGCCCAGCCCCTCTCCCATCCAGCCTGGAAGGCAGACATGAAATCCGTCGAGCGGCTTTCTTCCAGATCATCCACCGCGCTGATCATCCCTCCCCGGGCGATCGTTCCCAGAACCCAGAACACCAGGGCGATCAGAAAGATCAGCAAAACAAGCAGGACGATGATTCCGGCCGCGGGGGTGGGCAGCTGCCCTCCTCGAAAATGACCTCCGAAATCAAAGTTGGGCAGGTCCTCCCAGCGGAAATCCTTCCCTTGAATAATATAGCCGCTCTGGCCGGACCCCCCGGATCCAGCCCCGCCAAGCACTGCCAGGACACCCAGCAGTACGATAAAGACATTATTCCGGAGCGTGTCCCAGGCCCGGGACAGCAATTTGCCATAATCCATCTTTCCCTCCCTGATACTCCCTAAACCATCCAATACAGCTTTCCGCTGCCATTCTCAATCCCATTCTCCTGCCTGGCAGTCACAAGACTTATAACATAAGCCGCTGCTAATCAGTATTTATTTCTACTCCCGGAAGGCAGGGCGTCCTGCTCCCTATTTTTTAGCGGGTTATCAAATATACGTGCAAGCCCCTTGGGAGTTGTACAAAGGGGGAAACCTGTTCTCTGGCATCCCCGGGAGATATGTTGACGGAAGCAGACAAAGGGGTAAACTTAATTATGCCATTCAGCAACAAGGAGCCAGGAATGAAAAGGATAATGATTCTTGGATTGATCATCGCCGTTAGCGCAGCCGGGTGTGTGCCGCGAGCCAGTGCACCGGCACAGGGTGACGAGCAGGCTATCGCGACCCTGGTGGCTGCCACGCTCACGGCCTCCGCACTGGACGAGGGCCCCGCCCAGGCGAATCAGACTGCTGAGCCAGCTCCAACAACCGAAGCCGCGGACTCAGCGGCTCCTGCCAGCACCCCCACCCTGACCCTGACACCCACCCAAACGCCAACGCCCACGATCACCCTGACTCCTACTCTGGCAGCGGGAGATCCGGTGCTGTCCCTGGGAGCCCCGACCTTCGAGGATGACTTTGACGGAGGGGTGAATTTCTATCTCTATGAGGACAGCCAGGCCAGCTACCAGATCGAGGACGGCCGCATGGTGCTGGTCGCCAAGAAGGCCAACAGTTATGAAACCTGGAGTCTCGCCTGGGGAGATCTAACTAATTTCTACCTGGAGGTGACGGGAACCTTTGGGGAGGAATGCAGCGGAAAGGATCGCTACGGCCTGATCTTCCGTGCGCCAGATACCTCCCAGGGCTATCTGATCAGCATCACCTGCGGCGGGTCCTTCCGCCTCAGCACCTGGGAGAGCGACGTGGAGGAATACACCAGCATCAAGAAATGGACCTCCAGCCTGTATATCAATACCGGGCCGGGCGGAACCAATCGGCTGGGCATCCGGGCTAAGAACTCCCAGCTGACCGGCTACATCAACGGCAACCAGGTATTTGAGCTCAATGACAGCACCTTCAGCAAAGGGCGCTTCGGCGTCATGGTAGCCGCCTCAGACACACCAGGCTTCACTGCCTACCTGGACCGGGTGGTATACTGGAAGCTGCCCTGATCGTAAACAACATCCCAAGAAAACGGAGAGAACAGTTATGAAAAGAAGCGACCTTTGGCGATATCTGGGCCTGTTCTTACTGGCTGCGGCTCTGCTGTCAGCCTGCAGCCTGGGCGCAAATGGAAAGGAAACTTCCCAGGCGCCTGAACTGCCCGAGGATCTGGATTCCCTGGTGGTCCTTGCCAAGCTTGACCTGTCCTTGAAAACCGGCCTGGATCTTGAGAAGATCGACACTGTCAGTGTAGAGCAGATCAACTTCTCAGACAGCAGCCTGGGGGTGCCCGAACCTGGCGTGGAATACGCCCAGGTGGTTACACCAGGCTTGATCATCATCCTGGAAGCTGGTGGAAAGGAGTACGAGTACCGCGCCTCAGGAGAGCGGGTGATCCAGGTGCCTGACCCGGGTTTCTAGACTGACGCGCAATCACTTGCCCGATAACAGACCTCCCGGGTTATTCAAGACCCGGAAGGTCTGTTGTATTACTACCTAAAAAAAAGATCAGACAGGCTCAGGGATTGTTGAGCCTGTCTTTACAATCATTTAGTGGGACAACCGTTGGGATTGGTTCCGCCGTGTTCGCTTGGGCACTCATCCAGGCAGTTCTTCACGCCATCACCATCATCATCGCCCAAATCCTCAACTACTCCACAGCCGCAAATCTTTGGTTCAAACTTCAACGGATCGAAAGGGCAGAGATCGTCGCAATCCTCACAGCCATCAGCATCCTCGTCATGATTGCAGGGGTCTCCGACACAATCAAATTCGCTCTCAGGGCAGGTGTAGGGATCCTTGCAGTCTATAATCCCGTCCTTGTCAATATCCTTGTCCTTCACCCCACAGCCGCACACCCCCGGCTCAATCTTGTTGGCGTCAGCCGGGCAGCCGTCAATGCAATCCGCCGTGCCATCCCCATCTGAGTCATAATCGGGATTCCCGCAGCCGCAGGCTCCTGCTGTGTATTTACCGGGATCATAAGGGCACTGATCCGCGCCGTCTAGCACGCCATCATTATCCTCATCCCTGTCACAGGGATCACCGACCAGGTCGGAATAGGCGATTCCCGGACATTGGTCCTCGCAATCAGTGATCCCGTCCTGGTCCTCATCCAGGTCTGCTGCCCCGCAGCCACACACCTCCGGCTCATTCTTGTCAGGATCCTCCGGACACTGGTCCTCACTGTCCGGGATGCCGTCATTATCCGTATCCTTGGTATCATCGGATTGGGGATTTACGTCAGAAGCGGACTCCTCGGTCCTTTCCGGATCATTGGGGAAGGCGTCGTTGCAGTTCGCGACACCGTCCTGGTCGCTGTCTGTGTCAGGGTAACCGCAGCCGCACTGCCCCGGTTCTGCTTTCTCCGGGTTTCCAGGACACCCATCAAGGGCATCGGACAGGCCATCTTGATCAGAATCCACTTGCTCCGGATCATATTCTGGAACAGAGAAGGTCAGTGAGGTTAGCGGCTTGGTCGATTTATCATCCTGATAGATCCGCAATGTTGCTTCCTCGCCAGGTTCAAAGCCCGGTCCGGTGCACTTGAGAATGTCCGGTTGATCTGCCAGGGTCTCGCAATCATAAGGATCGCCGTTGACGGTGATGAAATAGCTCTCATCTGCAAAGCGCAGCAGAACTGACAGGATAGCCGGATCCTGATACTCAACTTTGACGATGCTGGCATTCTGCTGGGCAGGAAAGAGCAGAGTGCAGGCGGAAAGGCCGAAAAGCACCAAGATAAATATATATAGATACCTTTTCATAGGAACCATCCCTGATTTCCAGGATGCGTGGAAAAGAAAACCTTACCTTTAATCATATACGAAGATTGGAGGAAACTTGCCTTCAAACAAAACTGTAAGGGAAGAATCCAGCATGCAGGAACACAAACCCTCTGGCTGAATACGCCTTCCAGCTTATTCCTGAAATTCGAGGGATTATTGTTATATATGATAAAATTTTTTATGATTTTAATGACAATTATCAACAGTAATGATATTTGCTGATGAACGTAATCTATCACCCCATTTACAGTGGTTTCTAAAGAGGAGAGACAGCAATGGATTCCATCCAACTACAAGAGCTTTTGAGGGGAAGAATACAATCCAGCCTTAAAGGTGCTGATGAATTCGTGAGGGAACGCAGGAAAGCTAACACGGCTCTGCTGGTGACCGGCCTGGTCAGTTCAGCAGGAGCCACATTGATAGCCGGCATAACCGCCGCCCAGGGGCCAATTATCGGATCAGGCATAGAAGGCTGGAGACTTGCCTGCATCGCAGCCGCGATATTTGCCTTCGCGGGGACAGTGAGCAATGGGCTAAGCCAGCAATTGAAGATCAGTGAAAAACTGGTCGAAGGAGCCCATTGTGTTAACAAACTCAAATCACTTGAGTTAGGGATGTCAACCGGCACCAAAACAGTGGAGGATGTTTCCCGAGAATACGAAGAGATCGCAACCAGCTATCCCGAGCTCATCAGCTGACCGGGAATTGAAAAGGAATTGAATATCCACGTTATTCCCGGATGATTGCAAGAACTCAAGGATATCCGGGGCCCTAGAACCCTGGAGATCCTTTTTTCCCCATATGTTACACTAATCAATGGTTACCGGGATGTTCTGGCCGAGGCCATCAGAAAATCCGTGGTTGAACAGGACATACCAATAAACCCAAAACCCGGGAGAGAACGATGCCGGAAATATTTGAATGTGAACAGTGCGGGTCGACATCATTTGAAGAGCTAAATACCAACCAGATAAAATGCTCCTATTGCGGAACGATTTACAAAAAACACTCTGGTGAACCAGCGGTGGTAATTGGGAAGGGCGCGAATGTCGTGGTTGGAAAGAAGGGGAATGTTGAAATCAAAGGAGGCCTGGAGATCCAATCCGGAGCGAACTTTGACGTGCAAGGTCAGGTAGTGGTCAATGATCGCAAGAAGAAAAAGGGGGGCGAGTGAATCCGGGGCCAGTCCTCACTTATGACCATCCTGGTTTTCTATAAATCATTTTCACAGCTTACTGTTCATTAATTACACAAAAATCCGCCAATAGGCGGATTTTTTTCAGTGCCCCCACGGAGAATCGAACTCCGGTTTTAGCCTTGAGAGGGCTACGTCCTAGGCCGCTAGACGATGGGGGCAAAGCGAAGGTCATTTTAACACGCCCCTGGTCCAGCGTCAACAAAGCCGAAACCCCTTCTTGCCCCGATTACCGGGTTGCTGTTAGAATACCAGCAGCTACAGGACAGCCCGGGAGGTGCTATGCCCCGAAAGATCACTGCCAAACAAAAGAATTCCCAGATGTGCTTCGTGTGCGGCCTCAACAACCCAGCCGGCTTGAAAGCCTCCTTTTACGAAGTTGAGGGAGATCAGCTTGTGGCCCTGTTCACTCCCAGTGAGGAGCACCAGGGCTACGCGGGCAGGCTGCACGGAGGTCTGGCGGCCTCCATTCTGGACGAGACCATCGGCCGGGCCATGAACATCAATCAGGATGAGATCTGGGGGGTAACAGTTGAATTCACGGTTCGCTACCGGAAGCCGGTCCCACTTAACCAGGAGCTGCGGGTGGTGGGGAGGATCACGAATCAAAATCGTCGTTTGTTTGAGGGTACGGGGGAAATTCTGCTTCCGAACGGCGAGGTCGCCGTGGAAGGTCATGGGAAATACGTCAAGCTGCCCCTGGAAGAGATCACCGATTTCGATTATGGAGAGCAGGACTGGAGGACAGTGCTGGACGAGAACGATCCAAAAGAAATAGAACTTCCCTGATCAAAAAAGGACCATCTCCAAACTGACTGAGGGAAAGAACATTCCCCTGACATCCGGCCTGGCAGCTCGAATGTCTGCTGATTCCGTAATATCCCCCTTCTTGTTTCAATCCACGAACTTTGTACAGCGAAGATTATTATTCTATGACAAGGTCGCCCTGCAAGGTTAACCCGTTGATGAGGGTGTTGGTGACAGTTCCCCATTTGACGCACAGGGCATGTAATTCAGAAAGTTTCTGATGGGATTCAGGGCTGTCCAGAACCAGTCTGTAGCGGATAGCGGTCAGCAAGGGAGGCTTGTCCTGTCGGTTGGCTTTGATCTCTACACGGGCAGCGCGGATATCCAGATGCATTTTTTCGCTGATAGCATTGACATTGGTCAGGATGCAAGCTCCTAGAGCTGAGAGCAGCGTTTCGGCAGCGTTGAAACCTGCATTACCGTCGCCTTTCTTGACATTAAGCGTCAGCGTGTGGCCGCGGGTGGCTGCCAGGGCGCGGGATTCATCCTGGCAGGACACAGATACAGCATAGCTAGTATTGACATTGGTCTGCGATTTTCTCATTATTTGTGGTTGTTTTTCTTCTTGCGGTAAATGCTCTGGCCAAGACATCCAAGAGGATTGACTTGACCACAATGAACGCACCCGCAATCATCTAGTAGAGGGGAAGAGCGATCAGACCCGGGGTAAAGAGCAGGTGCTCACTGATCATCTTTTCGTTGAACCATCCTGACACCTTAAAATCCACCCCCGGGATGACGATGGCAAAGGATCGGGGCAGGCACGATATTTCTGAATTTCAAAACCAACCGCAACAATACCCGGACATGCCGCCCAGTCCAAGAAAACCGCTTTCATGTAGTTTTCAAAAGAGCGATGTCCTGGAATTTCTTTACCAATGAGCTGATCTTTGGCGGGTTGCTGGAGGCCAGGACAACTCCATTTGCGACCAGGCGCGGGAGACCCAGCGGGCTGGACTGTGAAAGCCGTTCGGTATCATTGATCTCCTCCAGCTGAGCTACCAATCCTAGATGGGCGGCGGCCTCCAGGGCCTGAGTGCGCATTTTCTGGTAGCGGCGGCATTCCGGCGCTCCGAAAAGCTGCAGCTGTATAGTTGCAAGCCTAGCGGTCATAACCGGAGCAGGGAATGCACATATGTTTTGTACCGACCACCCGCAGGTAGGCCTTAGCTGTCATTTCCCCGCAAGAATCACAGGGAATGAAACCCATTACCTCGGGCAGCCACTCGCCATCGTATTCGAAGATCTCACCGATGGCGATCACATCCTCTTCGGGAGCATCCCAGACCAGGTTGACCAGTTCCATTTGCTCATCTTCGGGGATCTCGTTTGCCATTATCCCGGCAGCGCGCTTCTTCATGAAGGTAGAATCGGAGATCTGTGCACTCAGGGTCGGTTTATAGCTGATGCGGACAGCACGGTTGCTGTCCTTCTCGATCAGCGTGAGAGCCAGTTTCCCCAGCGGATCTTTGCGCAGGTTGCCCTTACCAAAAGTGCAGCCCGTGGAATACTGAACACCATCACCAAAGCACATCCCGCCATGTTCTTCACCAGTTTCAATGATGGCGTATAACTGCGTCCCGCCAGAACGGGGCACGTCCAGAACGCGTAAAGCGGCCAGCCCTGCTCGCACACCTACCACGCTGGCCCAGCATTTATGCCCGTGGAATTTGAGAGCACTCATAAGGATTTCTTTCTCGTTCATTGACACCTCGCATTGTAGATTAACCAGTCTGTTATATTCAGAATTCCGAATATATTATATAGCATTATTGCGATTTGTAAATATGGTCTTGGATTCAGGTTACAAGTGGGATATCAATGGACCGAAACACACCACCTCCCAGTAAAGGTCTTGGTCCTGACCATGCACTAAGTCGCCTAATACCTGAAACAGGCGATTTGACGCAGCGCAGCGGGCTATATCTCAAAAAAAGCTGTGGATGTATAACTACTTTCCGATACTCGGCCAGTTTTAGAGGGAGAGATTTACATCCATTCTCAATGACCTAAGTCGCTGCTGGAAAACTTGCTGCCAAAAAATGAAGAGATAGTTGAGAAAAGCAGCTGGGATTTCCTAAGCGAACGCGAACAGGAAGTGCTCAGGCTGGTTGCCTTTGGCCACACCAGCGCCGAGATTGCTGAGCAACTCTGCTTGAGTGTAATGATATTGGAGACCTATCGCGACAGAGGTAGGGGAAAACTGGAACTGCGCATACAGGCTGCGCGTGACTATTTTGCGCATTTGAACGGGTTGATCTCTGAGAGAAGATTGGTTATGGTCGATGCTGCCTTTCAGAGATAATCACATAACCGCATAGATGCAGCGCAACGGCCAGAGTGGCCGGCAGCCGGCCCTACCTGGTTATCACAAATAACTACTCAAGCGTCCTGCTCGCTTTTCTCGAGCAGCTCCTTCAGACCCGCCATCCGCGGGTCAACCCATTCCGTCCGGTGACCGCAGTCCACCTCGTTCAGATTGGCACCGCAGGTGGGGCACAAGCCTTTGCAGTCCGGTTTGCAAACCCGGCTGATGGGGATATCCAGGGCGGCGTAATCGCGAATGAGCGGCCGCAGGTCAATCGAGCCATCAGCGGGCAGCAACTGCTCCAGATCATCACCGGAGTTCTCCAGAGGGTGAAAGGTGAACATCTCCGTGAACTTGATCTCCAGCGGCTGCCAGAATTCCTCCAAACAGCGGCTGCAGGACAGCTGGGTCAGGGCCCTGATGTCGCCATCCGCAACCACGCCATCCTCGGTGACCGAGATGGCGATGACCCCCTGAATGTCCACCAGCACCAGATCTCCCGGTAGGCTCAGCTGGGTGAAGTTAAAATCGAATTCCTTGTAGGTCCCGGGAGATTCCTTGACCAGATAGGATACATCCAGCCGCAGGGGATCGTTCTTCTTAAGGGTCATGTCTGATTTCCCGAAGGGGTTCTAACCTGTAATAAAACCGCCCGTTCCGGGGATGCAACTCTATGCTTATTATATCCTATTAGGTTTATTACGAAAAAGCACCCGGCCTTACCCAGCCAGGTTGGGAAATGGATATAATCACTCTATGATGATGGAGCAGGAAGAAATCCAGGTTGCCGCCATTGGCCATATCGCTCATGAGCAGCTCAGCCAATCTCGTACTGCCAGAATATACGGAAAAACCCGGCGGGGGCTCTTCATCCAATTACCAGAACTGACGCTATATTTAACCACAGATAGGTTCCGCGGACCACTGACAATCAACATCCAGGGTGAAAAAGATCGACTCAAAACCCTCCAACCACAAGAACGGATCGAGGTTAGCACTGCCGGATTGGTCTTCCCCAAATCCGGTCTGAAGATAACTGTCCAGGATCCACTGATCTGGCAACCGGGGAAAGCCCCAACTTATCGAAAACACTCCAATAACCAGCTCCTGGATATATACGATCAAGCCAGGTCTTTGCCCAGCAACCATCCCTTCCTGCCTTTGCTGGGTTCGGTGTGTTCTCAGAAGGGAGCCTCAGGGGATCTGGCATACTTTCAAGATCGGATCGTCCGCATCCGTGAAGAGCGGAAGTCAGGGATGGGCAGCGTGGACTGCGCGGCAGCCAGGGATCTGCTGGGAGCCGGCCCCGGGTTGACTCCTCTGGGGGACGATCTGCTGCTGGGCATCACGCTGGCTGTCAACCGGGCGAATATCCAGGGCTTCTGGGCCTGCAGCCAGAAGGAGTTTGACGTTCTTATATCCACTACCGCCAGGAAACTCACAACTTCCATAAGCTGCAGTTTACTGAGCTGTGCTGCTCAGGGCAGCGGAGAGGAAAGGATCATCCGGGTCCTGGATGGCCTGATTGCCAGCCAGCCGATCCCCGACCCGGATCTTCACAACTTGCTTGAATGGGGCAGCTCCTCTGGAATCGCAGTCCTGGCAGGGATGCTCCTGGCTTTATCCTGAACGAGTTTCAGGGAAGTGGGACCCCGGATGGCTTGGGCGGCCGGTAAGCCGTTCCCCCGCAGGTCCAGTTCCAATCCGCGATGACGATGTTCTCAAGCCTGCCGTTTGGCCCCATAGTGACCGTTTTCAGATTCTTCCCGCAGGAAGGGTTCTGCCCGGTATATCCTGCCGTCACATAGGGTATATCCCCAACGCCATGGGCGTAGGCAACCACCTGGTACTCACCAGGGGTGATGGTCATCTGGTAATAGGGATGCCCTGTCAATGAAGTATGGATCCACCAGTATGTCCCATCGCTGAGATTGAAGAACACCACCGCGACCGGCGAACTCTTTCCTATCATTGGGTCATTGAGATAGGGGGGAGCCGAGCTCATATCCACCATCCCGGAGATCACGCCAGGCGTTTTATCTTCAGGATTTAGCGAAGGCGTAGGAGGATTTTCAGCTGTAGGTAAGGGCTTGGCATTTGGATCACGTTTGATATAGGGCTGGATCCAGACTCCCCACTGGCCGTCCAGGACCTTGGACCGCAGCACCAGCATGAGTTCGACCGTCTGCCCCGCCAGAGCGTCCAGATCCGCCTCGATCTGCTGAGGACCATCACCGGCTTTGTGATACCACCGATAGGCCGAACCGTGGTAGTCCCCCTGGGCGTCGAAATATTCCAGGGCAAATTCCAGGTCGCAATCGGCATCCCCCTGGCAGGCGATCACCGCCCGGAAGGTATCGCCAGGGTACACGGTGAAGGGAGGATATTTGCCAAACAAGCCAAGACCGGCCGGGTATCCATTGCCCGGCAGCCCGATCAGCAAGGGTGCTTCCACCGAGACCATGCCCTCGATAACAGTATGGTCAGCAGGGGTGATATAGCCACCTTCCGCGTCTTCCAGGTTCCCCGGACAGGGTCTGGATGTGGCATTGGTCGTCCACTCAGCACTGCACACCTCAGTCACAAAATCATAGGCTACGGTGGCCGGGTCAGGCGACTCCATCACAAGCACGTTTGGCGTGGCCGATGGCGTGGGTTCCTCCAGCTCTTCAGTCGCTGTGGGAGGGACATCAGTTGACTGATCCAGATCCCCCTGATTCGCGGGCGCGGGAAGCTCTTTCCCCGGCAGATTACAAGCCGATAGTAGCCAGATCATTACGAAGATCGAAAGGACAAATTTGAGAGACCACGGTTTTTTCATAGAATCCTCACAGGTTAACGAAAAGATACGGTCTCGTTCAGGAAACCGTATCTACATTTTACTTCAGGCTACTCCCTGTAACTACTCACTCAGGTTATTCAGACTTTCCACATGAGCCGGGTTGATGGCATCGCCAAATTTAGTCTTCTCCATCTTTTCTTTTTTCTTCATCAGCTCAGCATAGCGGTCATCTTCCACAAAAGCCACACAGCGGCCGATGCTGGCTTCCCCGTCCACGAAGCGCCAGGGGAAGAAACCGATCTTGGCGCGCTGGTTCAGCAGCAGATCGAGATCGCCGCCCAGGCACTCGGCATGAATGATGCCGTAGGGGAACATCTCGATATGCATCAGCTGATATTTGCTGTCGTCATAGAACTCAGCCAGTGGTTTGCCGTATTTTTTCTGGAAGACCGCGTCTGCTTCTTTGGCCTGGCGCGGCATCCAGTCACGGATTTTAGTGTTCATGGGATGGTCAGCGCTGCCGCAGTCCACCCCTATCCAACGCAATTTCTTCTTTTTAGCCCACTCCGCGAATTCCCGATCAGGTCCAGGATGCTTGACCATGTAGCGGATCTCATCCGCAGTAGGCTGGTCCCAGCCAAAGTGGTGGTATCCGGTATGGATGATCAGGATATCTCCCTCTTTGACCTCTACCCGGTCCTCTACCATCTGGCTGGTATATACCTGATAATCCCCCACCGCGTCGCTGAGATCCACTATCACACCCTCGTTGACCAGGAAATCCAGTTCCAGTTCGGACATGTCCTTGCCCGGTGTGTAAAAGTGGATTTCCCCATCCAGGTGGGTGCCAACATGGTTGGAATGGGTCAGCAGCTGGCCGTTCGCCCCATTGGGAGCGAGGCGTTTGAAATATTTGACCTCCAGGGGGATATAGGTCGGCCAGGGTGGTGTACCTACTCCTAAGGGGATGGTCAGATCAATAAGTTTCATGGCTTACTCCTTTATTCTAAAGACCTTCTATAGACCTCCGAGGTCTTATAGACCTCGGAGGTCAACCAATTAATGATTAAAACGTGCCAGAAAGCAGGGTCAGCACCACTCCACCAGCCACCACACTGCCCAGCTGACCGGCCGTGTTGGCGCCCATGGCATGCATGAGCAGGAAGTTATCCAGGTCATACTCCTGACCGAGCTTCTGCACGATCCTGGCAGACATCGGAAACGCACTGATGCCAGCCGCACCGATCAGGGGATTGAATTTCTTCCCGGACAGCAAATACATGAGCTTTCCTACCAACACGCCGCCCACTGTATCCAGCGCGAACGCCAGGAGCCCCATCCCCAGGATCAGGATCGTCGAGCTCTGGATGAAGCTCTCCCCGGACATGGTACTGCCCACGGTCAAGCCCAGGAAAATGGTCGTAACGTTGGCTATTTCGTTCTGAGCGGATTTACTGAGCCTTTCCACCACGCCGGACTCGCGCATCAGATTGCCAAACATCAGGGTGGCGATCAATGGCGAGGCCTTAGGCGAAAGCAGGGAAATCACAATTGTCACCAGGATCGGGAAAAGAATTTTTACTGTTTTAGAAACTGGCTTTTCCGTATAAGGCATGCGCACCAGCCGCTCCTGCCTGGTTGTCAGCAGGCGCATCACCGGTGGCTGGATAATGGGAACCAGCGACATGTAGCTGTAGGCGGTGACTGCGATCGGTCCCAGTAGATGAGGGGCTAACCGGCTGGACACATAAATCGCCGTAGGACCATCAATTGCCCCAATGATACCGATGGATGCCGCCTCGGGGAGGTTGAAACCAATATTCAAGGCCAGCAGCAGGGTGCCAAAGATGCCTACCTGGCCGGCCGCTCCCAGCAGGGCCATCTTGGGATTCTCCAGCAAGGGACCAAAATCCGTCATGGCTCCGATCCCGATGAAGATCAGCAAAGGGAATAGCTCCGTTGTGATCCCGGCCTGGTAAAGCACTCCCAGGAACCCACCTTCCGCCGCATCGGTGATGCCGGTGAGGGGCAGATTGGCCAGGATCGCCCCAAAGCCGATCGGCAGCAGCAGCACCGGCTCAAAATCCTTCTTGATGGCCAGGTAGATCAGCACCCCACCCGCCAGGATCATGATCAGATTATTAAGCGTGAAAAACTGCAGGGCCGCCAGGAGAGCAGTCAGATCAGAGAATCCCCTCATGATCCCCCCAACCTGAACAAGGTCGTCCCATACTCAACTGACTGGCCCGCCGCCACGCAGACCTCGGCGATCCTGCCTGATCGAGAAGCATGGATGGTATTTTTCATTTTCATGGCGTCAAGGACGCAAAGGGGGTCTCCCACCCGCACGGCCTGTCCAGGCTTGACCAGGATTTCCACGATATCCCCGGGCATCGGGGCCGCGATCTCATTCCCGACTCCTGCCCGGACGACCCGAGACACTCCTTCTGGCCGGGTTTGAGCCTCCCGCACAGTCAAATCAGCCGGATCCTCATCCAGGGAAACCTCGAAACGCTGCCCATCCACAAAAGCGATTACCGGGTTCTGAGTGATATCCTCCACCCTGACCAAAAACCTTTCCCCGTTAACCGTGACCCAAACCTCATCAGCGCTGCGAGCCATCTCCACTCCTTCTCCCGTGAACCCGATCGAGTCCTTTCCTCCACCATCGCCCGGGGGAATCTTCCAGCAATTTCCCCAGGCTCTTTTCCTGAGAGGAAGACCTTCTCTCCCGCAGGGCTGCCACGCCTACCCCGGCAGCCCTCTTCAGGAGTACCTGCCTTTCCCCGGCAGATTCTTCTTTTTCAGCTGTACCCGCCTTTTCCGGGAACAGGGCCTTCAGCACCAGGATCAGGACGATCAAGATTCCCAGAGCTGAAAACGTGATCAGGATGCCAATTCCGCTGAGGGTTAAACCCTGTCCTAATTCGCTCAAGACCTTCCTCCAATCTTCACTAAACAGGCATGTTGCCGTGTTTCTTGGGACGGGAACTGCCCTGTTTGTTTTTCAGCAGTTCCAGGGCTGCGATCAGCCGCGGCCTCGTTTCCGCAGGTAGGATCACTTCATCGACATGTCCGCTGGCTGCCGCCCGGTAAGGTTTGGAAAACTTCTCCCGATAGCTGGACACGAGGTCCTTCCGGACTGCCGCCGGGTCCTCAGCTGCGCTGATCTCCTTTCCATAAAGCAGGTCCACCGCTCCGTCCGCTCCCATCACCGCAATCTCCGCGGTCGGCCAGGCGTATACCAGGTCGGTCCGAATGTATTTGCTGCTCAGCACAATATAAGCTCCCCCGTAAGCCTTCCGAACGATCACGGCAATCTTGGGCACTGTCGCCTCAGCATAGGCATAGACAATCTTAGCCCCGTGGCGGATGATCCCGCCGTGCTCCTGCTGCACCCCGGGCAGAAAGCCAGGCGTATCCACAAAAGTGACCAGGGGAAAATTAAAGGCGTCGCAGAAGCGGACGAAACGGGAAATCTTGTCCGAGGAATCTATATCCAGCACTCCTGCCAGTTGGTCGGGCTGGTTGGCAATCAAACCCACCGCCTGGCCGTGCAGCCGGGCGAACCCAACCAGGGCATTGGGCGCAAAACCCTCCTGCACCTGGAAGAAGCTGCCCCGGTCGACGACTCTCTCAATCACCTGAACCATATCATAAGCCTGCTCGGGGTCGACCGGCACCAGGGTATTGAGATCCCGGTCCTGCCGCCCAGGATCATCCCCGGAAGGCTGGTAAGGTGGCGGCTCAGCATTGTTGGAAGGTAGATAGCCGATCAGCTGGCGGGTAAGGCGCAGGGCATCCTCTTCAGAGTCGGCCGCGAAATGGGCCACTCCACTCTTAGTGCTGTGCACCGCCGCCCCTCCCAGGGATTCGAAGTCAACTTCCTCATGAGTGACCGATTTGATGACTTTGGGACCGGTGATGAACATGTGGCTGATGCCCCGGGTCATGATCACAAAATCGGTCAATCCCGGGGAATAAACCGACCCCCCCGCGCAGGGTCCCAGCATAACGCTGATCTGGGGGACCACGCCGCTGGCCTGAGTGTTGCGCCAGAACAGCTCTGAATAGGCCGCCAGGCCGTAGACTCCTTCCTGGATGCGGGCACCCACTGAATCCATCAACCCTATCACCGGCACGCCCGCGTCCAGAGCCAGATCCATGATCTTGGCCACCTTCTGTCCTTGCACCTCGGAAAATGAGCCTCCTATGACCGTAAAGTCCTGAGAGAAGACCGCCACCATCCGACCATCGATCTTTCCAAAACCAACCACCACAGAATCGCCAGGAAATCTCCTGTCCTCCAGGCCGAAACCGCGATGGCGGTGCTCCATCAGGGAATCCACTTCCTGGAAAGTCCCTTCATCCAGCAGAGCCAGGACCCGCTCCCGGGCGGTCTTTTTACCTTTCTCGTGCTGAGTTTGAATGCGGGATTCACCTCCGCCCAGCTGCGCTTTTCGACGGATTTCCAGCAGCTCACTGAGCAGGCTCTCCTGTTCGGTTTTTTTGCTATCTGCACCCATATCCAGCTGCCTCCCGGGGTAATTCCACCATCCGATACCGCTAGCGCTCCTGAGCGAGCTTTTCATCCAGGGCGAGGTAAATCTTGTCCGCTGACAGCGGCAGGTCCGAAAAACGGATCCCGACGGCGTTGTAGAGAGCGTTGGCGATCGCCGGCGCGGTCTGCACCATGACGTGCTCCCCTACTCCCCGGGCTCCCCAGGGACCATCCTCGATCGGGGTCTCCACAAAATCGCCGATGATCTTGCCCGGAATATCCGCGATGGTCGCGATCCGGTAATCCACGAAGCTGGGATTGATCGGTTCTCCATTCTCATTGAATTTCAAGGATTCATAGGCGGAACTCATCCCATGGACCGCCCCACCCTCGATCTGGGTCATGATCAAATCTGGATTGATCGCCCGGCCTACGTCATACACACTGGCAATCTTGAGAACGTCGATCTGACCGGTATCCAGATCCACCTCCAGATCAACTGCCTGGGCACCGACCGTATAGTGGACCACCGCCCGGGTTCCCTGGCCGGTTTCTGGATCCAGGTTGGTGACGTAAGTGGGCATGAAGTGCCCCCGGCCCACAACCGGGCCTCCTTTCCAGCCCTCAAAGTCCTCATTGGGCAAACCGTAGATCACCATCTTATCCAAAGGCTGCTCCCGTTCTGACTTAAAGGAAATCACCAGGCCGTCCTTGATGGTCAGATCATCCACATCCTCATCCCAATGGTCAGCCACAGTTTCCAGGATCTGCTTCCTGGCATCCTCAGCGGCCGCCTTGACCGCATTCCCCATTGACCAGGTCAAGCGGCTGGCTACTGTCTGCCACTCATAGGGGCTGTATTTTGTATCAATTGGGGAGGACACGGTTACCTTTCTATATGGCACACCCAGTACATCGGCCGCGATCTGGGCCGCTACCGTAAAGGAGCCCTGACCGAGCTCCTGGCCCCCGATCTCGACGTTCACGGTGGCATCTTCATTAAAACGAACCACTGCGGCGCTGCCCGGGTTGGGCGGCATGGCAGGGGCTTTCCACATGATAGCGATGCCCTTGCCGCGCTTCTTGTTGGGCGCGGTAGGTTTTTCTTCTTTACCCCAATCAATGGCTTCAGTGACCTTGTCAATGCAAGCTTCCAGGTTAATGGGCGTCATCTTCATGCCCGAGACGATCTCATCATCCGTCCGCACACAGTTTAATCTCCGGAACTCTGCCGGGTCCAGGTCCACCTTTTCCGCCAGCTGATCCATGATCTGTTCCAGCCCCCAGTGGATTTCCGGCATACCAAATCCGCGCATGGCCGATCCCACCGGGTAATTGGTATAGACGCACAGGGAATCAGCCTTGACATTGGGTACATCATAAGGACCTGTGCAGGAATACCCTGCGGCCCGGGCGATGTTCACCCCGTAATCGTTATAAGCCCCACCCCCGAAATAATAGGTCAGCTCCATAGCCAGCAGATTGCCATCTTTATCACAGCCTACCTTGATATCTGATACCAGCGACTGCCGGACAGATGTGCCCACAAATTCCTCCTCCCGGGTCAGGCGGAGTTTGACCGGATGGCCCGGTACTGCCTGAGCCATCACCACCGCACAGGCTTCCATGGTGACCCCGGCTTTTCCCCCAAATCCACCCCCGACCATGGGCGCGATCACCCGCAGTTTGTTATGGGGAATCCCCAATCCCTGCGCGATCATATCCCGCATGGCAAAAGGTGATTGAGAGCTGGCCCACAAGGTCACCTCGCCATTCGTTTCGCTCAGCGCGATCGAAGTGTGGGTCTCCAGGGGCACATGCTCAATGGACGGCAGGCGGAAGCGGTCTTCCGCCACGACAGCACATTGCTCCCAGGCGGATTCGATATCCCCCTTGCGGATCTTAAAATGCTCGGAGATGTTGGTCCCCGGCTCCGGGAAGATGAAATTGGCCACGGAATATTCCCCCAGGTCGGGATGGAGCAGAGGAGCCTCTGGTTGAACAGCTTCCACGGGGTCATAGATAGCGGGCAGGGGCTGGTATTCGATCTCGACCAGGCGGGCAGCCTGGACTGCGATTTCTTCTGTAGTCGCCACCACTCCTGCCACCGGTTCACCGTAGTAGCGAACCCGATCGGCAGCGAATATCGGACGATCGATCAGGTACAGACCCATCCGGGCAGACAGTTCCTGGCCGGTGACCACTGCCCGCACACCATCCAGCGCCAGGGCTTTCGAGGTGTCGATCTTTTTGATCAAAGCATGGGGGTGAGGACTGCGGACCAGCCGGCTGTGAAGCAGGTTGGGACCAAACTGGATGTCGTCGACGAACACCGCACAGCCGGTGACCTTGTCAATGATGTCGGTTCTGGCAACGCTCTGGCCAATCAGACCCGATTCGGAGATTTTCATTCTGCACCTCCCGTGCGGGAAGCCACCATGACAGCGTCAATGATCCTCTGATATCCGGTGCAGCGGCAGAGGTTGCCAACCAGCGCTTCCTGGACATCCTGCTGGGTTGGATGGGGTTTCCGCCGCAGCAAGGCTGTCGCGGACATCAGCATGCCGGGGGTGCAGTAACCGCACTGGACCGCGCTCAGCTCCGCGAAAGCCTCCTGCAGCGGGGTCAGCTGACCATCTTTCGCCAGCCCCTCAACCGTGATAACTTCCCTGCCGTCTAGCTCAGGGGCCAGCACCATACAGGAATTGACCGGCTCGCCATCCAGCAGCACAGTACAGGCTCCGCACTCTCCAGCCTCGCAGCCATTTTTCGTGCCAGTCAGCCCCAGCATGTCCCGCAGAACATGGAGCAGGGTCAGATTGGATGGGACCAGCAGCTTTTCCTTTTGTCCGTTTACTAAAAGTGAAATCATGTGGTGTGCCATAGATCACTCGCTTTCAACTAATCAACCTGGCTACCGCAGGCTTTCCCAGGTCTCCTTGAGAACTTTCACGGTCAGATTGCGGACCATTTTCTTCTGATAGAGCTCTGTCGCCCGGACGTCCTCGATAGGAGAGGAGATCTCCATCGCCATCTCTCCTGCCAGAGAGATGAGATCCTCGGTCAGCGGCTCCCGCGTCAGGAATTCCTCCACGGCTGGGATCCGGTAGGGTGTCGGGGCGGTGGAATTGAGGCCGATCCTGAAGCGCAGGCCGGCCGGGACGCTTTTATCTGGATATCCCAGCACAGCCACTCCCACAATGGCCAGGTCTCCCATCCTGGAGCGACCCAGCTTGAGGTAGCTTCCCCGGGCACCGGGAGGCGGCGGCGGAAAATGGATGGCTTTGAGGTATTCGTCCCCTTCCAGGGCAGTGCTGCCGGGACCGAGCCAGAACTGCTCCAGAGCCAGGCTTCTTTCGCCGCGGGGACTTTCCAGGACGGCCTCACCCTCGTAGACCAGGGCGGCCGGTGCCATATCGGCGCTGGGCGAGGCGTTGCAGATGTTGCCCCCCAGGGTAGCCCGGTTGCGAAGCTGGTAATTACCCACAGTATCCGCCGCCTGGCACAGAACTGGATATTTCTCCTTGAGATCCAGATCAGTGGAAAGCTGATTCAGGGTGACCGCTGCTCCTATCGTCAGCCCACTCCGCTGGCGATAATCGATCTCCTGCATGCCGGGCAGTCCCTTGACATCAAGCAGTATCCCCGGACCTTGAGCCCTGTCCCTCATCTGAACGAACAGGTCAGTTCCCCCCAGCATCAGCTTAAGATCTGCGCCCTTTTCCTTCAGCAGGTCAAATACATCCTGAGAAGACCCTGCTCGAATATACTCGAACTCTGGCAATCCAGGTCGTGCCAACATATGCCCTCCTGCTGGATCATTTTTAAAAGGCCTGCCCGGACCGGTTTATAAACCTCAGCCCGTGCTGGCGTCCCATAGCTTGGGAATTCATCTGATTAATTAATCTGATGTTATTCACAGGGACCGGCATCCTGTGGTTTTTTGATTATACACCGCCTCAAGAACCAATAAAATTATTAATTTCCTGTTCTCTAAAGCATTTCATCAGCAGAGGTATACACCTGAAAGGGCTGCCTAGCGGTGGGCAGATATGACTTCAGCGCTGGTGATCATTCCACTGAGAGAGACTATTTACAAAACAAGGTGTTCAGGCTGGCAGCAGAACAGGGCGCCAACCCTCAGAGATGGTTGATCAGCTTTCTGACCAATCCGGGGCCTTCGAATATCAATCCGCTGTATATTTGAACCAGGCTTGCCCCTGCCTCCATCTTCTTGCGGGCATCCTCTACCGAGCTGATTCCCCCAACGCCAATGATTGGCAGCTTGCCCGCGGCCCTGTGCTGGATTTTTCGGATCAGTGAAGTGCTCAGGTCCCTGAGTGGTTTTCCGCTCAAGCCTCCCTCCTGGTTTGGATCAGGGAAAAGCAGGTCCTCCCGTTGAACGGTGGTATTGGTAGCAATCACACCGTCCGCGGAGGTACTGATGATCGCGTCCAGAGCTTGGTCCAGCTCATCATCAGACAGGTCAGGGGAAAGCTTCACGAAAAGCGGCGGGTATCTGCCCTGGTTCTCGCCCAGCCTGTTTCTCTCATCTCTCAGGGTCGCCAGCAGATCACTCAGATAGGCCTCTCCCTGGAGCTGGCGCAGCCCCAATGTATTGGGAGAGCTGACATTGATAGTGAAGTAATCCGCTCTGCTGAAAAAAACCCGCAGGCAGGCGAGATAATCCTCGGCTGCGTTTTCATTAGGAGTATCCTTGTTCTTCCCTATATTCACCCCCAGGATGATCCGGTCCCGGACAGGTGAGGTCCCTCGAGGCGGAACCCTGGATCTGGCATACTCCGTTCCTTTTCCAGGAAAACCCATCCGGTTGATGACCGCTTCCTGGGAGGGATATCTAAAAATCCTGGGGCGGGGGTTCCCGGCCTGGGGGCGGGGAGTTACTGTGCCCAATTCAATGTGTCCAAACCCCAGGCAGGACAAACCCTGCCAGGCGGTGCAGTCTTTGTCATAACCGGCCGCCAGGCCAACCGGGTTGGGAAAAGTCAAACCCGCAATTTCGACCGGCCGGGATCTATCAGGGAGAAAGGAACGACGCAGCAGCTCCCGCAGCGGAGTTATCCTCCCAACCAATCCCATCAAGGACAGAATCAAACCGTGGGCACGTTCGGGGTCCATCTTGAACAAAATCGGACGTAAAACCCTGTACATAATCTCCCTCTGTATTTAGATCAAAGGACCAATCCCAGGGTATGCTCTCATCGCCTCAATCACCCTCCAGGAATTCTTTCACCTCTGCGGCAAGATCTCCTTCGATTTGTCCTGATAACTGGTAATAGGTCAGGAGCTCGGGCAGACTCAAATAAGCGTGCAGTCGGTAACCCTGTCCCTTCAAAAACGAATCAGCATCCTGGCTGCGGTCGATCAGGACTACAATATCCCCCACCTGGAGCCCATTTTCAAGCAGCTTATGGATGCCTTCCAATTTGCTGCCGCCGGTCGTGATCAGGTCATCGATCACCACAGCGGTCTGCCCATCTGAAAACACCCCCTCAACCTGGGCTTTCGTGCCATAGGTCTTTTCCTCCTTGCGAGGGTAAACCATCGACCAGCCCCCGAGGGCACAGATCGCCGACGTGATCGGCAGCCCTGCATAGGGCAGCGCCGCCAGATGATCGAATTCCAGCCCCTCCAGCATGGAGCAGTAAGCCCGGGCAACCCTCTGCAGAAAATCAGGATAAGCTATCAGCCTCCGGAGATCAAAATAGATCGGACTGATCCTGCCGGATTTCAGGGTAAATTCCCCAAATTGAATGCAGCCTATATCGAGCAACCCATCAGCTATCTCCCTTTGGGCCGGGGAGAGAGGACCGGAAACCGGTTTTGGGCGGACCCGCAGGGTTTCCCTTTCACTGTTGATAGCTTGTTTGAAATCCCGGGCTGCTTGACCGGGATCCTCTGCCCTGGAGATCGCCCGAGAAATGGGAATCAGCATTCCCAGACCATCATCCCGCAAGCCTGCCTTCAGGGCAGCTGCCAGGTTCCCTCCCTGGGCTCCGATGCCCGGAGTCAGAAACCAGATCCTGGCGTCTTCTTGCCGGACCAGCTCCAGGGTTTCAGCCTGAGTAGCCCCGATGACCAGTCCCAGGTTATCTGCTGTATTCCACTCCTGGACCAGGCGGGCGACCCACTGGAACAGAGGCATGGGGAGCCAGGTTCGCCCAAAGGGAGACCGGGCTGCTGATACCTGCAGATCCTGAAGATCCGCTGCACCTGGATTTGAGGTCTTGCAGAGAACGAAAGCCCCCCGGGCTGGATCCTCGATGAAGGGCAGCAAGGCATCCTTCCCCAGATAGGGGTTGATGGTGACGGCATCTGCGCCCAGGGTATCGTAAGCTGCCCGGGCATACGCCCTGGCAGTGGAGGATATATCCCCCCTCTTAACGTCCAGGATCACTGGGATTTCCTCGGGGATCTGGCCGATAACCTCCTTGAGAGCTCTGAAACCTTCCCCGCCCAGTGCTTCAAAAAAAGCCGCGTTGGGCTTATAGGCTGCGGCCGAATCGGCCGTTTGCTCTACCAATCGGAGGCAGAAATCCCGCACGCCGTTTCCGCTGATCTCCTCCAGGTCCTCAGGATGAGGATCCAGGCCGACACACAGTAAGGAGTCCACGCTGCGGATGCGTTTTTCAAGAGTCGTAAAAAAGGGTTCCAACCGCGACCTCCTTGCGAATTATCAAGCTTTCCCCAGCACCATGGCTAACAGCGCCATCCGGACATACATGCCGTATTCCATCTGGCGGAAGTAAGCTGCCCGGGGATCGACATCCAGGTCCATGCTGATCTCACCTACCCGGGGCAGAGGGTGCATCACTATCATGTCTTTTTTCGCCACACTCAGGGTTTCAGGTGTGATGATATAAGTCCCTTTGACTTTCTCATACTCTTTGGTGTCCTCAAATCTTTCCTTCTGGACGCGGGTCACATAGAGCACATCTGTCTCCGGGATGATTTCTTCCAGCATCCGGAGCTCCTGAGAGGGAATCCCTTTTTGATCCAGTTCGCCAATGATCTCTCTGGGCATGGTCAGGATCTCTGGAGAGATAAAGTTAAGCCGTATATTATAGAGTGAGAGCAGACGAGAGAGGGAATGGACCGTTCTGCCGTATTTCAAATCCCCCAGCAGGGTAACCGTTAATCCATCCACCTGACCTTTTTCCTCAATGATGGTGAAGAGGTCCAGCAAGGCCTGTGTGGGATGTTCTCCGATGCCATCCCCGGCATTGATTATGGGTTTGCGAGCATATTGGGCTGCCAGTGCACTGGCTCCCACTTCCGGATGGCGCAAGACAATCACATCAGAGTAGCATTCCAGAGACCGGACTGTATCCGGAAGGGATTCCCCTTTAGCAACCGAGGAATATTTCACCTCATTGATGGGGATCACGCTTCCACCCAAGCGCTCCATCGCCGCCGTGAATGAGGAGGCTGTTCTGGTGGATGGTTCATAGAACAAATTGGCCAGGATCTTTCCCTTCAAAAGATCAAAGGTTCCCACCCTTTCCACCATCTCGCGCATTTCATGGGCAACCTCAAAAATATACTTGAGATCTTGCTTGCTGAACTGTTTGACGGAGAGGATGGACTTACCATACCAGGGTGCTGTCCGCTGGTCCCCAAAGGGCAGGTGGGGGCTGGAATTGATATTCTTCTCACTCAAAATCATATTTTCCTCCTGTGGTTTCTGATAATTGTCGCCAGGGATTCCATTAAGCCTCCCTGATATTCTTTCCAAAGCCGGGTTGAACAGTTATCTTCCCATCCTGGTAGACCGTTTGGCTTCGAATTACTACCCGTCTGACAATGCCGCGCACTTTCTTCCCCTCAAAGGGAGTCCACTTCGCCTTCGTGAACTGGTCAGAACCCGTAATTTCATAATTGTGGGTTTCATCCACCTCCACCCAGGTTTCGTCCTGAGCAGGAATTGAGAACAGCTTGCGGGGATTTTCATACATTTTTTCGACGATATCCTCCCGGGTGAGCCGCCCTTCCTGAACAGCTTCAAGCAGCAATGGAAGCGTATTCTCCACACCCGGGAAGCCAGGTGGGGGCTGCCGGCTGTCCTTTTCCTCCAGGGTATGGGGGGCATGGTCGGAAGCTATGCAATCGATCACATCCAGGTTATCCCAGAGAGCTTCCACATCCTCCGCTGTACCCAGAGAGGGGCTGACTCTTTCCCTTCCCGGAGGGAGTCGCTTCCCATCCGCTTCGGTCAGGAAAAGATGATGGGGGGTTACCTCGCAGGTGACCGGCAGCCCCTTGCTTTTTGCCTCCCTGATCAGCAGGATCTCATGCTTGCGCGCCACATGACAGACATGGACCGGTTTGTGGTAGAGATAAGAGAGCATCAAAAAAGCAGCCAGGGTTTTATCCTCAGCATGGGCGACAATTGGCCGATTTGCAGGCCAATGCTCAAAATGGGCCATCCAGGACGAGACATGCTCCAAGAGCAGCGGACCATAGGTGGCATTGAGATACAGTTTTAAACCTGCCGCCTCCTCAGCCACATCGGCTGCTTTAGCTGCGTTGTGCTCTCCCCCACCCAGGTAGATTCCGTAATCACAATAGGCTTTTTTCTTAGCCAGTTCAGCAGCAGCTCTCAACGATTCCCTGTCTAGTAAGGGAGGATGGGTATTTGGCATCGCCAATACCGTCGTGATGCCGCCTTTCAACGCAGCAGAAGTCCCTGTGGAAAAATCCTCTTTGTATTCTTCGCCCGGCTCGCGGAGATGTACATGGATATCGATCAAACCTGGTAACCTGATCATTCTACGGACCTTTCTAAATGTCTGATAACAAATAATTTATTCCAAAAAAAAAGAGCCACTAAGTGGCTCTTTCAGGTTCTCGTAAAAAAAATGCCCGGGGGAGTGGCTTCACTCCCGGGCAATTTTTATCAGCTGTTTTGGTTTGTTGTCTGTACATACCGTATCTAATTCTAAAGGATATTGGATTTTTGTCAATAACCTATTTATCAGATCGCTCAGGAACATCCCTCAGCCAATTTGATAATGCTCCGCGAACGCTACCAGCGCTTCCTGGAACAAACTGATCGGCGGTCGGACCAGGCCGGCGCCGATCTGCCCGATCCCGGCTTCCTTATGAGCAATGCCGGTGTTGATGCGCGGAGTGATATCCTTTTCAACAATTTTCCTCAAATCCATACCTGTCGGGGTGCCCCGGAAATCCAGGGCCGGGATGGTGAAATATTTATGCTCCGTGTAAGTGATCTCGTACATTTCCAGGGTGGTATTGATGGCATCTTTGGGGGTACCGCTGACGAAGTTGACGATCGCCGGGGCAGAGGCCATCGCAAAGCCGCCGATGCCAGCAGATTCCGTAATGGTGGAATCGCCAATATCACCGCTAGCGTCGCTTTCGCTATAACCGGGGAAATAGAGCCCTCTGGGCGTCGGTACGGGGGCAGTGAACCAGCGGTCGCCCAGACCGCTGACGCGGATCCCGAAGTCGGTTCCATTGCGGGCCATCACGCTGACAATTGTGCTGCCTTCGATCCCCTGGGCAGCGTCCGACATGGCCTTGCAGGAAGCCATCACCGGATTCAGAAAGGTCAGGGCATTGTCAGCCATGAAAGTCAGTACATCGGCAGCCGCCTGGTTGTCCGCGGTTATCCTGGTGATCAGGGGCGCCAGCTTAGCGGTGAACAGGATCGATCCGGCCTTGTTGCGGTTGTGCCCTTCATCGCCCATATGCAGGGATTCGGCCAGCAGGGCCCGGATATCAATGCCGTCGCTGGATTCGATGGCTTCCTTGAGCAGGGGAGCCATGACATTCTCCATCCAGCGCAACTTTTTAAGCACATCCTCGCTGTAGGCTCCATAGCGCAGCACCTTGCCGTAACCTTCGTTAAGGTTGGAATAGGCAGTATTGCCGTGAGTCTTGTTTTCAAGGATATAGACAGACATGGAAGGGCTGGTCACTCCAGCCATGGGGCCCACTGCCTGGTGATGGTGGCAGGGTTCAAGTTTGATCTCTCCCGATTCAACCAGCTGCTGGGCACTCTTCATGTCCTTGGCTTTTCCTTCAAAGATCAAGGCTCCGGTAATCGCGCCCCGCATGGGCCCCGAGGCTCGCTCCCAGGTGATCGGGGGACCGGCATGCAGCAGCAGGTTCTCCTCCATCCCCGGGATGACATCCAGGGCTTTACCGAGCCCAATCAGTACCGGCCGGGCTTCCATCATCCGTTCCACAGTTTCTTGATTGGCTTTTTCTATATCCATTCCCTGCTCCTTTTCCAACAGGTTCAGTTAATAAACGATCAGGCATCCTTACGGGAATATCGTTTTCCCGGCTCGAATTTCGAGCGGGCTTCCTGTAATATTTCCTCATACAATGCCAGATTGCGGTCCTCCAGGTGATCGAAGGGCTGGATGCTTTTACTGCCCCAGGTGATATAGCGCAGGGGGTCGGGATCCAGCTTGGCGGCGATGATCTCCTCGGTTCCCCGGGCCTGAGCCAGCCGCCAGGCTATGGGGTTGACTATCATGCTGTGGCCAAAGTAATAATTGCCGGCAGCATCCGACCCCAGCATATTGGTGCTCACCATATAGACATGATTGTCGTAAGCCCTGGCGCAGTTGGTGATGTACCAGATATCATAGGAGCGCAGCAAAGCGGAGGGCCGGACAATCACCTCGGCTCCCTTGACTGCCAGCAGCCTGGAAAGCTCTGGAAAATCGCCGTCGTAACAAATGATCATGCCAATGTTGCCGAGCTCAGTTTCGAAGACCTCCGCGCTGGTGCCAACCTCCGTCCACCCACCCATGTCCCGCCGTTCTCCGGGGAAGGGATGGGTCTTGTCGTAAATCCCGATCACCTCGCCGTCGGGGCCGATCAGCACCGAGGAATTCAACACCCGGCCCTGCTCATCAGCTCTCCGGTAGGTCGGCCAGACGACATGCACGCCCAGCCTGCGGGCTGCTGCCTGGATCTCCTCTGTCATCTTACCGGGAACATCGTCTACCAGCTCCCAGAGCTCTTCCGGGGACAGCCTGGTATCAAATCCGGTGGTCACCGTTTCCGGGAAGACCACCAGCTCCGCCTGATAATCCTTTACTGCCCGTTCCAGCCAGTCCAGCCCCTTGTGGATATTGGCCTGCGGGTCATTGGGTTTGGCTGCGATCTGAGCACAGGCTGCGATAAACTCTTTCATCAGAGGAACCCTCCTATCCTTTCATCTTTTCCAGCAAAGCCAGCAAGTCGGCATTACCGCCGGCAGCAGGCTTCCAATCCACCTGAACCACGCTGGCGTTCTGGGATTGGAGGCTTTCTGCGAAAGATTCCAGCCCAACGTTGATAGCAGCGAATTCACCCTTCAGGGATTCCAGATCAACAGGTGAAAAACCCAGCCGGGGCGGTTGCGGGGCACCTTCCAGGGCTTTGAGCAACCGGCCGGCATAACGCACGGCCCTGTCGCTGCTCAGAAAAACCCGGGCGCCAGCCGCGGCAAGTTTCTCCTGCTGGGCTGCTCGGTCCTGGGGATCGACGTCAGTCCCGGACAGCATCACCACCACCTCAAGGTGCCGTCCGGCATCAGCCGCATTCTTTCTGGCTTCCCCAATGGCAGGGGCCAGCTCCCCGGCCGGATCAGGATGGGAGCCATAGCCCAGAACGACATCCAGCAGGATCACAGCCGTCTCTGGATCGGCAGCCTCGACTTCCAGCCGCTGGATCCGCAGTTCGTTGTCCATCATGGGATGCAGGCGGCCAACCGTGAATTCATCCTCTCCCAAGTCTACGATCGTATGCCCCTGACTGACCAGAGAGTTTTCCAGGCGGTAGTCCTTGTTGATAGGCACGTTCGAATACACTTCCGGCAGGTAGGCATCCAGGATCAGCAGGGCCTCATAGGCCAGTGTGCCGCCAGAGAACAGGCCCCGCAGGTAGCGCTGATCGGGAGCAAATGCTTCCAGGGAAAATTTACCCTCTTCTTCCCCAGCGTTGATCTCTCCGGAAAGAGCGACCGCGGCGGCCGCAGTATCGTCAAAGGTGGACGTGAAATACAGGTTGTCAATTTCCCGCAGGGCGGTCTTATAGCCGATGAAGTTCACCACCACCGGTTTGGATAAACCCCGGGCATATTCCAGAAGCTTCCCGGCGACGCCCTCATCCGGCGGTTTGGAAATCAGGACGATGACCCGGGTATCCGGATCCCGCTCCAGCAAGTCCAGCCCCATACGGGCGGTCAATCCTCCCACCTGAGAGGAGAGGTCCCTGCCGCCGGTGCCCAGGGCGTGAGTCAGGCCTCCTCCATACTCGTGGATACGCACGGAAACCTGCTGCAGCCCCGTCCCCGAAGCAGCCACCAGGCCGATAGCTCCCCGGCGGACCTGATTGGCAAATCCCAGGCCGATGCCGTTGATAAGGGCTGTACCGCAATCCGGTCCCATCACCAGCAGCCCTTTCTCAGCCCCTTTCTGCTTGAGGTCGATTTCTTCCTCAACCGTGACATTATCGCTGTATAAAAAGACATGTTTGCCCAACCGGAGAGCTTCCCGGGAAACCCCGGCCGCATAACGGCCAGGCACGGAAACCAGCACCCAGTGGGAGTCCGGCAGGAGCTTGACAGCGGATTCCAGGCTTTTAGGCCGGAAGTCCTCCCCGGTTCCTTCCCGCCCTCTGCGGGCAGCCACCAATTCATCCACCCGGGCCAGAGCGTTTTCGGCCGTCTGAGCGTTTTTAGCCTTTACCACCAGCACCAGATCATCGGGCCGGGCGTCCTTGATCTCCTCCACCAGCAAACCGGTCTGATCAAGCAGTTCCAGATTCGCTTCCGTCCCCATCACCACACCGGCATCTTCCACGTCCGGCAGGTCCGCCAGGTCGCGCTGGAGCTGCATCAGCACCACAGAGTCGAAATACGCTCCGGTACGAATCTCAGTTTTGATCTTTGCCATAACAAACTCTGCTCACTAAGCGAATTATATAACGCTCCGCGCCTGTAAATCTGCCACTTCACTCTCGGAATACCCCAGCAGATCCCGCAGGATCTCGTGATTGTGCTCACCCAGGCTGGGGGGAGCCAGATGCAGCTCTGCCGGTGTGCGGGAAAGTTTATAAGGAAAGCCGGTCAGCTTGATCCTGCCTGCCCCCGAGCTGTCAGCTTCCCGAACCATCTCCCTGGCCTGGGTCTGGGTATGCAGGAACACCTCGGGAAGGGAGTTGATCGGCCCGCAAGGCAGTCCGGCCTCTTCCAGCAGGGCCAGCCATTCGGCTGCGTCCCTGGCGGCGAAAATCCCGTTCAGGGCCTGGATGAGCTCCTGCCGGTTCCTCACCCGGGATTGATTGTCGTGAAAACGGGGGTCTTCTGCCAGCTCCGGATGACCGATCAACTGGCACAGTTTCAGCCATTGGCGCTGATTGGCCGCTCCCAGCACAAATCCCTTATCGCGGGCCTGGAAAGGTTCATAAGGGGCAATGTTGGGATGGGCGTTGCCCTGCCGTCGAGGTGGATCACCGCTGAGCAGGTAATTGGAAGCCACGTTGGCCAGCAGGGCTACCTGGGTATCCAGCAGAGATACATCCACGTGCTGTCCTTTTCCTGATTTCTCCCGTTCCAGCAGCGCCGCCAGGATGGCTGAAGCCGCGAACATACCTGAGGTAATATCGATAATGGGGACCCCAACCCGCGAAGGGGGGCCATCGGCTGGGCCGGTGATGCTCATCAGGCCGCCTTCGGCCTGGATGATGGCGTCATAGCCCGGTCTGTCCCGATAGGGGCCGGTCCTGCCATAGCCGCTGATGGAGCAGTAGATCAATCCGGGGTTTTGTTCCAGTAAGTGGTCCGCTCCCAGACCCATCTTGTCCAGCACACCTGTACGGTAATTCTCAATTAACACATCAGAAACCCGGACCAGCTGGCGGATGATCTCCTGCCCGGCGGGGTCTTTGAGATTGACGGTCAGGCTGCGCTTGTTGCGGTTGGCAGACAGGAAATAAGCTGATTGTCCGGGATAATCCCCGTAAGGTTCCCCCACGAACGGCGGCCCCCAGCCACGGCTTTCATCTCCCGTACCCGGGCGCTCAACTTTGATGACATCAGCGCCAAAATCGCCCAGCATCATCGTGCAGTACGGTCCGGCCATTGCCCGGGTAATGTCCACGATCCGGATATCTTGTAGGGCAGCCACGGATCTCTCCTCAGGTTTGGATTATCAACTGGAAGGCCCATCTCCACCCGGGGGAATCCCGGGGAATAACCCGAATGGAACTGGGTTATATGCTGCGCGAGCAAATACAGTATACCGTATTTCAGGTAACCCAAACAAGACGATTTTGTCTGTGCAATGACCCCCTCCAGTGGGCTACCATCAGCTTATACACACTCCGAACAAGTGCCAGTCTGGAAGTCGTCTGACTTGATCTCCAGCCGGATGGCACACCCAACCCCGGGTGGAGTCAGGACCAAATCCCCCCTGGAAATTGGGTTCGGATTTCATGAAAGCCGCCTTGGGCATCCCCTGGGTCTTGAAAACCCCGCTGTTTAATGTAATATGAAACTTGTTAAGTCCCAGGACCAAATCACCGGAGGTTTCTATGCGCCACCACAGCCGCTCTCAAAAACCAGCTCTTTTGGCCGTGACTTTATTGTTGATTTTCTCATCTGCTTGCACATCGCAGGGGATCAGCCCGGGGTCTTCAAGTGGTGGGCACGCTCCCAGCTATCTTGGCTTTGTGGACGATCCTGCCGGAGAACCGGTGGCTTTTGCTATCCTGGGAGAAACGGAAACAACCACCTGGGATGGGGTGGCCAGCGGTGATTTTAACGGATACGAGGGAGGATGGCTACCGGTGGAAGCCCCGGGCTATGCCACGGGATTTGCTTATCTCTTCCCAGCGGGCGATGATTTTCCATTCTTTTCCACCACCCTGACGCCGTTCCAAAGTTTTGTTCAGCTTGGATCCGGAGAATCTACAGAACTCCTGGGATACCGGGGAGAAGAGTTCCGGGCAACCGCTGAAGTGTCGGGAGAGATGTTCTCACAAACTCCCGCACTCGTTGGGTTGACGGCAATCGACCCCCTGCTTGTCAAGCCCCGCAATACAGACACAGAGCTGGAGAAGGGACTCCGGCTGCAGCAGGCCATCGCCCTGCAAGCCTTTGACGAGACCTGGGCAGCGCTAAAATTGACGCCGGGAGCTGCTGTAACAGTTCACCTGGAAATTTCCCAGCCACCCAGCGACAGCGTGGCCTTCGCGGTCTTCGATCCTGAAGGTGGAGTATGGCGCAGGCTGGGTCCTGCTTGCACAAACCAGGAACCCACCCTTTACACCTGTGAGTTATCCGCACTCACGCCGCTGCTGGGAGTATTTGATTTCCCGGCTGAGCCGGCTGCCAGCATTGATAATGGGCTTCAACAGGGCGGCAGCTCACTGGGCTCCGTGCTTGCCTCAGCGCCCCAATTCCAGGGAGGGGTTGGGGGCGAGGGAAGCAGCAGCCTGGGGGGGATCATCGCTCAGATCGAGGACTGGTTAAAACAGCAGCAGGACGAATCTGGAGGGGCCGATCCGAACGACCCCACCCTGAAAAATCTGATCGATCAGCTGATCAAAGCCGCGCTGGACAATGCCGCTAAAAACCGCAATGAGAGCGGTAAGAAAGCCCTCGTCCAAGCTCTGTCTGTGATCATGGCTGTTGGTGAGCCAGGCGCAGGCGCCGCCCTGGAAGCGGAGATGGCCAAGATCTCTGATGAAATTGGGAAAGAAGCCCTCAAGGAATCCGACTGTGGCGAGTTCGAGAGGCTTCTCAAAGCCGCCCAGCAGATCGGGAAATTAGGGGGGTCGGAGCAGCTTGAAAATCAGTTGAAAGATAAGGCCAGCGAGATGGCAGAGGACTGTGACGTTTGGTCAGGGTGGATCACAGTGTCCCTGTGGGTGACATCAAGCCATCCCGCCGGCTTGCCGATGAAAGGGGGCGGCGGCTCCTGGATGGAGTCCCACAGCGTCCAGATCTGGACAAATGTGGATGATAATGTGATGCACGGCGAGGATAAGGTCACTTATACATTTGCTACCGCTAACTATGAGGATGATAAAGAGTGCAAATCAGAGATCAAGATGTCCGGGGATCCGGGTCAAACGACAATCTACTTTGAGGGATTCTATGACGGTTACACTTTCCAGGTGAATTCGGTCACACCTCAAGGTGGTGCCACCATCAAGCAGCACTGGACCATGCGCTCCAAGGAAGACGATAACTGCGAAGTTGTCCTCAACAAGGATTTCTCTTTCTCACCATACTACAGCCTGATCGTTCATGGGGTTTCCTCTGACAGTCCCCCTATCAATATCCAGGAAATACTGGATTCCAGCAGTGTGACCTCCACTATGGGAAAACAGGATTCCCTTTCCGGAACAGAAAGGATCACCAATCCAGATCCTGATCTGGGGATCTATCCCTTCCGTAATGGCTTCGTGACCTGGAATTTAATGCATCGGCAGAAGAAGCTGCCGCGGGAAGAAAACTAATAAAGCGGCAGATTCAGATTTCCAGTCCAATAAAAGGATACAAATGCGAAAAACCAGCCGGGTACCCAGCCAACTGTTCGTGATGGTAATCGTCCTGAGCCTCACCTTCGGGGCTTGTGGCGGGCAGAAGGAGCTCGACACTCCAGAAACCCCCTCTGGGGGGTCTCCTCCGGCCACCCAGATCGAAGACCCTTCCCAGCAGGCCGGCTTCGAAGAAGGAGAACTGCCCGATGATTTCCCAGAGGAATTTCCCCTCCCGGAGGACTTCAAGGTTGGATCCTCAGTTAACCTGGAGAAAGGGGCTTTTCGGGTCTTTCTCAGCCTGCAGGGAACGCTGGAAGAAGCTCTGACTTTCTTCAGAGAGGAACTCCCCGCTGCCGGGTGGACGATCACAGGCGAGAGTGAAATCCAGGGCAACCCTACATTCGACCTTACCGGTCAGGAGTATGCGGGCGAGCTGGTCTTCATTCCCGGGGAGCTGGGCGTGGTCCTGGAGGTACACCTCTTCCCGGCAGAGAGCGCCCAGGAAGGTCCTGCTCCCCCGGAAAATATGGGAGAGAGCACTACCCTTGGCAGCGGAGAGAGTGATTTCCCGGAAGATTTCCCGCTGCCGGCCAGTTTCCAGCCTGTTCAGATTTCCAGCACGCTGGCAGAAAAGGGATACCAGCTGACTTTCAGTTATCAAGGGATGCCAGAATTGGCCCTCACCGATTTGACCATGGCCCTGATCAACGGGGGTTGGACTGTCGGGGATCCTTCTCTGGAAGGGACCCAGCATGCTTACCGCCTGCCCTTTGAGGATCCCTCCTCAGGTTTTCAGGGCCAGGCACTGATCTCCAACGATCCTGCTGTAGTTGGCGGAGAAAGCCAGAATTTAACGATCATCGCTTTCCAGTCCGGGGAATGATCATCCCCTTCCCGGGCTTGACAAAAGGGCTTTCGCCATATAGACTAAGGGATAATATTCAGCAGGGAGTTTTCTATGATCTGGTTAATGTTGATCCTGATAGCGGCAGCGGTGATGTATATGGCCATGCGCATGGGCGCTGACAGCCCTTCTTCAATTCTGGCAGCCATCCGAGTGAAAATCGACCGCTGATCCGATCTACGATTAGTACCAGGGCTGTCCAGCTGGACAGCCTTTTTTTATTTAGAGATCATTCTGGAGTAATTAATGAACAGAAACATCCTTGTTGCCGTCGCCTGGCCTTACGCCTCAGCTGATATCCATGTGGGCAATATGACCGGTTCCTATCTCCCGGCTGATATTTTTGCCCGCTTCCAGCGCCTGCAGGGCAATCGTGTTTTGATGGTATCGGGTTCGGACTCCCATGGCACTCCCATCACGGTCCGGGCAGATCAGGAAAACAGCACTCCGGAAGAGATCTACAAAGAATACCACACCAGGTTCCTGGATCTCTTCCAGCGCTCAGGCCTGAGCTACGACCTGTTCACCACCACCCACACGGAGAACCATTTCAAAGTGGCCCAGACCATCTTCAACGCCCTGAAGGAAAACGGCTATCTCTATACAGAGACCCAGGAACATTGGTATTCCACCTCTCAGGAGCGCTTCCTGCCGGATCGCTACGTGGAGGGGACCTGCTACATATGCGGCTATGAAAATGCCCGCGGCGACCAGTGCGACCAATGCGGCAATCTGCTGGAAGCAACCGGCCTGATCAACCCCCGCTCCAAGATGGACGGTTCCACCCCGGAACTCAGGGAAACCGAGCACTTCTACCTCGATCTGGGCGCCCTGCAGCCCCAGATAGTTGAATTCCTGAAAGCCCGGGAAGATTTCTGGCGCCCCAATGTCATCCGCCAATCCCTGGGCCAGATCTTGGCAGAAGACCTCCACGGCCGGGCCATCACCCGGGATCTGAAGTGGGGCATCCCTGTCCCCGTCCCGGGCTGGGAGAAAAAGAGCCTTTATGTATGGTTCGAGGCTGTGATCGGCTACCTGTCCGCAGCCATTGAATGGGCTTCGCTCAGCGGTGATCCCGAAAGCTGGAAGGATTGGTGGTACAACCCGGACAGCAAGTCCTATTATTTTATCGGCAAGGACAACATCCCCTTCCATGCCGTGATCTGGCCTGCTGAGCTGGCGGGGGTCGGCACTACTTTCGGAGCGTTCTTTGATGAGGATGACAGCCGGGAGCTGGTGCTCCCCTATGACATCCCGGCCAATGAGTTCCTGAACATGGAGGGCAAAAAGATCTCCGGAAGCCGCAACTGGGTGGTGGATGGGCTGGATTTCCTGTCCCGCTACGATCCGGATCCCCTGCGCTACTATCTGACCGCCAACATGCCTGAAACCAGGGATACAGACTGGGAATGGGCTGAGTTTGTGACCCGCAACAACAATGAGCTGGTTGCTACCTGGGGCAACCTGGTAAACAGGGTCCTGGCCTTTGCCCATAAGAATTGGGACGGGGTGGTGCCGGATCCCGGAGAGCTGCGTCCCGAGGACCAGGCCATTCTGGAAACCATCGAGAGGGGCTTCGACACAGTAGGAGAGCTCTATGACAAGGTGAAGCTGCGGGCGGCACTGACCGAAACGATGCGGCTGGCCGGAGAAGTGAACAAATACCTGGATGATAAAGCTCCCTGGTTCGAGATCAAAGAGGATAAGGAGAACGCTGCGAAATCGATCTTCACCGCCATCCGGGCGATCGATTCCCTTAAAATCCTTTTCTCACCAGTGCTGCCCTTTACCTGTGAGCAGCTTCACGGCATCCTGGGCTACGAGAAGCCCCTGTTCAGGGAGCAGTACACTGAGGACGTCAGCGACAACCTGGGAACTCACACGGTGCTGCGCTACCCGGTGGGAGAAGCCAGCCTTGACTGGAAGCCCAGTGAGATCCAGGCCGGGAGGGCATTCCACAAGCCAAAGCCTCTCTTCAAGAAGCTGGACCCTGAAATCGTGGAACAGGAACTGGAACGATTGGGATAAGAAATGATGCGCTTCACGCATGGCTGATGGCCGAGAACCGGGGTGGCTGAAGCCGCGACTGAAAAAGAAAACCAAAAAACCGGTCTCCTTATGCCGGTCTTAATACCCCGGTCTCTTTCCACCGGTCTCGCGGTACGACATATAGCTGTGTTGATGTCTTTGAGACTGGAGAATTGAAAACAGGAAGGGAAATCCCTGGGGGATCTCCCTTCCTTCGCGTTAAGCATTAAGGACTGACAACCCGGCCCATGAACAGGATTGTGCCTGTTCCCTGATCGCGGATCAGGAACAGGAAGGGGCGGTCCACAGTCAGCTGCAGGGGATTCATCGGAGCTGCTGTCAGCTCCATCAACACTGCTGTGGCGGCTGCCGCTTCTGTGCCATTCTCATCTACCCCGATAAAGGCTTTGTGGAAAACATCTGAGATGAACAGATCCTTTTCCCCGGTCATGCCGGAAAAATCCGCCGCCCCGCTGAAAGCGCTGGGCATGCCCATAGCAGCCAGGGTATCAGCCAGACTGATCTCGGATTCAAACTCGAACCTGGGAAAACGCAGCTGGATTGGCTGGTAGCTCATCTCAGCTAGAACCTGAGACAGGGTTTCCGCGGAAAGACCCACTTCAAAATCCTCGAAATATCCCTGGTCCGGAAGCAGGACCAACATGGAAACCTGCCCGTCCACATAAGGTAGGTCCAGGGCTTGAAAGCCTTTTCCCTGATAATACAGGAAGCTGGCGTCCGATCCCGTGCTCATCAGGGGGACATCAAACTCGGTCCCATCCAGCCCGTAAAAGGTGCCATTTTCTGTCAAGGATTCCTCAAAGGGTTCCAGCCAGGTGGCTTTAAAGTAGATGGCGTTGCTCAACACCAGGCGGGTGTCGCTGGTGACGGCTCCCTCGGGAATCAGATTCTGGATCTTTTCGCGGGTTTGGTCGCTGACCCAGTCATTGATGGTCCGGCGCGATTTCTCGGGTTCTTGAATGAAATCCAGCAGACGCAGCCCGGCGCCGTAATTCACTGCCAGAGTATCCAGATAATCCTCTTCGAAGTGGAAGTCCTTCTGCCCCCAGATCGCGTTGGCGATGGTCAGTTGGAAAGGATCGCCCTGATCTTCGGGGATTCCCAGCTCAGCCAGTCCCTTGAGATGCTGGTCGAGGGCATTGAACGCCGGATGCAGGGTGCTGTCATCCACAGGGAAATGCAGTACCTGGGACATCTCCGAAGCAGTTTCACCCGCTGCTCCAGCATAGGTCATCGCCAGAGCGCTGGAAATGCTGTAGGGGGAATAGAACAGGTTGCCATCCCGGGAGCGGAGCTGCTGATAGAGATCAAGGGCAAAGGCGGTGTTAGCGGCTGCCAGCTCCTGCAGGTTGTCCAGGGGGAAATCGCTCTGGTCCTCCCGGGGCAGTCCCGAGATCGCTTCCTGAGGTTTAGTTTTCCCGGGCAGCTGGGACATATCGGCTGAGCACGCGCCCATTGCCAGGGCCAGGATGGCTGCCAGGATCATCAGGGGCAGGGTTGTTGTTTTTTCCAGTTTCTTCATTTCAAATCTCCCGCGGTGAATTATTTATCTTCTCCATCTTAGACGTGCAACCCGGCGGATATGTTCCCAAAGATGACTGAGCCCCTCCCTGCTCCAGCTCCCGGCTAAAAACGGGAGCTGGCATAGCCCAAACCGCCCTTCAGGGCGGTTCCGATCCGCCTATCTCCTAATTCCGCTGCGGATCAAATTGTCGATGGTGACACTTTTGATTTTCTATATACCGCTTTATCCGTACAATATCCCTCTCGGATACCGTCAAAGCTCCAAATTCTCCCTGCCCCTAAAAACCCCTTTCAGGTCGGATCTTATTTACCAATACACATGATGAATATGCCTTGATCTCACCATTGATCTCCGACCCGGTGATACGAGGAGGCATCCTCACCAACAAATGGACATGGCTATTTTTACAGCCAAAACCCATCAGCTCCGACTCCTTCTCTATAACCATATCATTAATTAATTTCTGGATGATCTTCTCATTGGCATCATCCATGATGTTCATTCACTCAAATGTACCCCATATGAAATGATAGTCCAGGTGATGAGAGGTCGACCCTTTATATATATCCCCCTAGTCCCCACCATACATCCTGCAACAGGTGAAGCCTCTCTTCCAGAGGGGCTTGAACTTTACAGACCGTGGATGAATCCCTGGGGATAGGATCAGTTAATTTCATTTCTAAGGATTCAGTCGAGGTTCTTAAGGAAGAAGACCTGCCTTTCCAGGCAGGTCTCCCTCAAGTATCTTGCAGTCGACCTCACTTCATGGAGCAGTTCGCACAGAACTAGCGGGCCTCCACACGGTCAAAACAGCTGTTTCAGTCAAGCGGGCAGTTGCCGCCATACTGGTTGCCCGAGCCACCGTACTGGCTCCCAGAGCTCCCAAACTGGCTGCCAGACTTGCCTGTCCAGCGGGAAGCAAGCCAATCTGCCTGCTCCTGGTTCAGGGTGCCCAGCTCAACAGCCTCAGACAGAGCATCGATCCGAGCCAGGTCCATCAATTCTCTAAACTCGTTCAGGTCGTAACCAAGGCTGATGGCAATATCTGAGACTGTTTCGCCTGAAGCCAGCAGGTCTTCCATCTCAGGCAGGGAGATCCCCAGCGCTTCAGCCAGATTTTCGTGGATAACATCTTCCAACTGTCCATCCACCTGAATGTTCCGATTCAGGGGTATTCCATCGCTATCCCCAAATCCTCCCCGGCGTCCGGATCCGCTCATGCCCATTCCAGCGGGGTCACCGTTTCCGGGTCCTCCCCTCTGAGAGCCCGCGGCCAGCGCAGGGCTGACAACACCGAAAGCTAAAACTGCAACTGCCAGAACAGAAACTAACACAATGATCTTTTTCATAGTTACCTCCGTAAATATGTGTACATGCTAACAAGCACAAGTATACGGAGAGATCATTAAGCAAATATTAAGGACATGTGAACAAACGATGAAGAAAATTGGCAGTCAGGGAAAAGAGCTTCTATTCCCCGAAGCTGACCACAGTCACGCCGTCGCCCCCTTCGCCTTCTTTTCCGGGTTCAAAATGATCCACCTGGGGATGGTTCTTGAGATCATTACGCACTGCAGTGCGCAGCTTGCCGGTTCCCACGCCGTGGATGATCCGCACCCAGGGCAGCCGGGCCAGAAAAGCCCGATCCAGAAAGTAGCCCAGATTCTCCAGGGCCTCGTCGGCGCCCTGTCCGCGGAGATCAAGCTCCATACCCGGGGACTCTATCCCCTCCGGGGTGCGAACAACAGTTCTGGGAACCACCTCCAGCGGGGATTCCTCAGAATCGGCGGCATGCTCCAGGTCAGCCTTGCGGGCTCTAACGCGGATGTTGCCCACCATTAATTCCACATCTTCCCCGTTGAGGGAGATCACCCGCCCTTTCTTCCCCAGCGAACGCAGATAAACCCTGTCCCCCGTCTGGATCGGCCCCATCGGTTCAGGCAGGGTCTCGGTTTTCATCCGGGGCAGAGGAGCGGACAGATCCTCCTCCAGTTGAGCAGCATCCTCCTCCAACTCTTCAAGCATCTCCTTGGGGCTCCCACCCTGATCGAGTTCTGCTTTGATCTCCCGCAGCTCTGCCCGCAGCTCCTCCAGCTCCAGCCGGGCTTCCCTGCGGGCCCCCTCCAGTTCGGTCAGGCGCTCCTGTTCGATCTCTTCAATCCTGTCCGCCAGCTGCAGGCGTAGTTTTTCGGCGTCATCCCGGGCCCTTTCCAGGGCAGCCCGGGCATCTTCCGCCAGCTTCCGCTGGCGGTGGATCTCATCCAGCAGATCATCCGCCTGCAGATCAGCAGGGTCCAATGTGGCCCGGGCGGACAGGATGATGTCTTCCGGCAAGCCCAGCCTGCTGGCAATAGCCAGGGCGTTAGAGCGGCCCGGGAGGCCAACCGTCAGATGATAGGTCGGCCGCAAACTTTCCAGATCGAATTCGACAGAGGCATTGACCACTCCGGGGGTGGCGTGGGCATAGACTTTGAGATCCGGATGGTGGGTGGTGACCAGGGTGGTGATGCCCCGCTCCAGCAGATAAGTCATGATAGACCGGGCCAGAGCCGCCCCTTCCTGGGGATCGGTGCCCGCACCCAGCTCATCCAGGATGACCAGTGACCGGCGATCGGCTTTATCCAGGATTGAGATGATATTGGTAATATGGCCGGAAAAAGTGGACAGGGACTGTTCAATGGATTGTTCATCCCCGATATCGGCATACACGCTCGAAAACAGGCTGATCTCCGATCTGCCGGCTGCCGGGATATGCAGGCCGGTCTGGGCCATCAGCGCCAGCAAACCCACTGTCTTCAACGTGACTGTTTTTCCCCCGGTATTGGGGCCGGTGATGATCAGGGCATAAGTGTCCTCATCCAGAACGATGTTTACCGGAACGACTTCAGCAGGGTCCAGGAGGGGATGCCGGGCGGCAAAGAGCCGCAGCACAACGCCTGGGTTCCCCGCGGGAATCCGCTTCGGAAAAGGGTGGATCTTCGGCTCGACTGCATTCAGTGCGGCCGCATACCTGCCCCGGGCCAGGGCGAGGTCGAACCGGGTCAGGATCTCCACTGCCTCATTCAACTCCAGAGCCTGCTCAGCTACCCGGGCGGATAGTTGGGCCAGGATGCGCCGGATCTCGTCACGCTCATCCAGCTCCAGTTTGCGATACTGGTTGTTGGCTTCCACCAGGCTCTGTGGCTCCACATAGATTGTGGCTCCAGAGGCTGACTGGTCATGCACAATACCGGGGAAAGCGGAGCGAGCTTCAGCTTTCAGCGGTAGCACATAGCGCCCATTCCGTTGGGTAACGATCGCTTCCTGGAGATGTTTAGCGACTTCCGGCCTTTTCAGCATCCGGCTCAGGCGAGCCTTGATACGGCCATGGCTGGCGGTCAGGTCCCTGCGGATGCTGGCTAGTTTCTGCGAAGCGCTGTCCAGAACCTCTCCCTGATCCGAGATTACCTTGCCAATCTCATTGACCAAGCCCGGGGAATCCGGCAGCTGGAGGATCAGCTCCGCCAGAGCGGGATATTCATCTGCGAGCTTACTCATCATCCGGACCAGGTTGCGAGCCGCGATCAGGGTATCCCTGACTTCCAGCAGCCGGAAGGGTTCCAGGATCATTCCCTTCCGGGCGTCAGCAGTGATGGGCCTGAGATCCCGGGCTCCTCCAGAGGATGTTCCGGGATGGAGGGTCAGCAAACCCAGAGCCTCTGCCGTTTCCCCCTGCAGGACAAGCACCTGATCCAGATCAGTAAGCGGTTCAAGCCCAAGGGCCCGCTCCCGGGCAGGAGCAAACTGGCACAGTTCCGCTAAATCAGCCAGGATGCGGGGATATTCCAGGGTAATCAATGCTTTCTGATCCATCGCTGTCAGTGTACCATAAACGCTCAGCAGTAGTTTTGCCGGTGGGTCAGCAAATGCCAGACAAAAGAAGCAGTTATTGGGAGCAACCAGCTACCTTGCTTTCAACTTATGAATCGGCCAGGTAATTCCAGTGTTTCAGTTTATAATCCATCAAAATCATCTTAAGGCTGACCGGATCAGATAACCATGAGCCGTCCTCTCTGGTTTGTAAGCTTCCTGAAAAACATCTACCCCGCCCGGCGTTCGCTCGCTAAATTAACCCGGCTGCCCCTGCTGGGAGGACTGGTTGATTATCTGTTCTTCCGGGAGGATGAGATCTACGTCCTTCCGGTCGATGGGACCATTCAGATCAACGCGCCACTGGACGGTCCTGCGTCCACGATCATCCCCTCCCAGCTGGTTGAACATTACATCAACAGCGCCAGCCATCACTGGATCATGGATTTCTGCATCTGCCGGGAAGGGGATGACTGCCAGGATTATCCCCATGAGCTGGGCTGCATATTTCTGGGAGAGCCTGTACTGCAGATCAATTCCAAGTTAGGCAGGCTGGTCAGCAAGGAAGAAGCCCTGGAACACGCCCGCCGCTGCCGGGAAGCCGGTCTGGTACATTCCATCGGTCGCAGCCGCTGGGATTCTTTCTGGCTGGGCACGGATCCACCCACGGAGCTGATGACCATCTGCAACTGCTGTCCCTGCTGCTGTTTATGGGGGATGGTCACAGACCTCACACCCAGAATCAGCCAGAAAATAACCAAGCTGCCGGGAGTAGAGGTTGCTGTCAACGGGGAATGCACCGGATGCGGGATCTGTACTGAGGGAGTGTGCTTCGCGGATGCGATCCTGATGAATGACGGCCGGGCAGAGATCACCTCGGAATGCCGGGGATGTGGGCGCTGCGTGGACCTTTGCCCGGAGAATGCCATCAGCCTGACCATTGAGGGAATGGAGAACATCCAGGAAACCAGGCAGCACCTGGATCGGCTGGTTGACCTTTAACAGGGAGGGACCGGGTCCCTATTTAAACTTCGTAGGAATCCTCGGGCTCCCAGGCCGGCACACAAACTGCCAGGAACACCAGATCATAGATCCCCTGATTGGAGATCTGATGAATTTCCCCTGGCTCTATCAGGCAAGCCTGGCCAGGATGCAGGACATAATCCTGCTCGTCAACCCGCATATTCCCTTCCCCCTCCAGAATAAAATAGGTTTCCTCGGAATGCCTGTGATAATGCTGCGCACTGGATTTCCCGGACGGGATGACAATCCGGGCCAGGCTGTGGTTAGGGGCAGGATCTTCTCCCCACGATTTGCCGATCAATTCGTAAACAATTTCCCCACTGGGTGTCACCAGGGGCTCGGGGATCTGATTGCTGTGTCTTAGTTTCATCTCTCTCCTACCTTCTTGAATGCTAAAGGTCCTGCTAGTACTGGTTGGTCTGCGTTTTGATCTTCCATTTCAGCCAGAATTCCCTTGAGAGGGAGAATCAGTTTATCTGCCGGGGGCATCAGAAATCCAGGGATCCAACTAAAAACTGACCCGACCTCATTCGGTCATCAGCACGTGGGAGATAACAGTAGCGCCGGAGCCGCCGATATTCTGGGTCAGACCAATCTTGGCTCCCTCAATCTGGGCAGGGCCGGCTTCTCCGCGGAGCTGCTGGACAGCTTCCACAACCTGATACATCCCGGTAGCACCAACAGGATGGCCGCGGGCTTTTAATCCTCCCAGCGTGGCGATCGGTATGCTTCCCTCCCGGGTGATCTCGCCCTCCAGGGCTAGCCGTGGTCCCTGTCCCCGTTCAGCAAATCCGCAGGCTTCCAGGGAAAGAGCAGCCATGATAGAAAAGGCATCGTGTATCTCAAAAAAGTCGACCTCATCAGGCCCGATGCCAGCCTGGTTGTAGGCCACCCGGGCGGACTTTTCGGCCGCGGTCAGCCAGAGGGGGTCGTGCCTGTCGTGGACTGCCAGACTGTCGGTTGCTACAGCCGAACCGGCAATCTTCACCAGCGGGCGGTGATTCATTCCCTTGACCAGATCCAGGGGAACGACCACGGCAGCCGCAGCGCCGTCACCGATAGGCGAGGCGTCCATCAAGTTGATGGGGTCGGCAATCATGGGGGCCTTTAGGTAGATCTCTTTGGTGATCGGTGATTGAAAACGGGCATTGGGGTTGAGAGCCCCATTGGCATGGGAGTTGATCGAGAAGGGGGCGAAGTCCTCATGCTTCCAGCCATACTCGTACATATACCGGCGCATGATCAGGGCATTCAAGCCCACAAAGGTGACCCCGTGAATACTTTCCCAATCAGCGCTGGCCGCTGTGGCCAGGGCCGCAGTGGTCTCGCGGGGTGAAGTGTCAGTCATCTTCTCGACACCGACAGCCAGAGCACTTGATACCAGACCCGATCCAACAGCGACCATGGCGGTTCTCAACGCCAGAGCTCCGGATCCACAGGCGGCTTCCACAGTCATGGCCTCAATGCCCCGGAAGCCGACCCAATCCGAGATCAGGGCTCCCAGGTGGCTCTGCTTGTCCAGCTGACCTGCCATCATGTTGCCGACATACAGCGCTTCAACGCGTTTGATCTGGGCATCTTCCAGGGCCGCAAAGATGGCGTCCCCGGCAAGCTCTACCAGCCGTTTGTCCCAATGTTCCCCAACGGGCACCTGTCCGATGCCCAGAATAGCTACTCCCTGCATAAGAAACCCTTCTATCGATCCTCCGCCTGGAAAGTGATCCCGGGCCGGGGCTGTTAAATACTACATCCCCTATTATGCGCATCTCCTCTCTCAAATACTATCACATTCCAGGTTGGGGTAACCTTCAGGGGAAACCTCCGGAGGAAAACAGTGAAGAGATAAACTGAAATTGCAGGGGGGGGATAATCTTAATACAGGCCGGGAATCAGCCGGCAGGTATTTTGTGTATATTCCTGGTAGCCGGGAAACTTACTCTTGAGCAGGCCTTCTTCATAACCCATCTTATATACCAGGGTAAGTGCCAGGATCGCCCAGACCAGAATCCGGGAAAGGCTGAAGCTTTCCAGGACCAGCGGCAGGGTGGTCAGCAGCACTGCCAGGTACATGGGATGACGGATGAGCCGGTAAGGTCCCAGCCGGGTCATTTTGCTCCAGCGCAGCGGATCCGGGGCAATATGAAAATTCCCGATGCCCATCACCAGCACGGCCCAGATGCCCAAAGCCAATCCTGCCAGCTCAGGGATCAGCAGGTAAAGGGTATCAGCCAGCAATGGTCCACTGAGAGCGATAAATCCCAGACAGATAAACTGTATGCTGACCAGCAGGATCGATTTCCATTTGTTCGAATAAAGAGTTCCCATCATCGGCACCGTCAGACGTGTATTTGTAATGGCGCTTATCAGATGGGGCAGGAAGGGTTTTTCTTACCCGCAGGGATCAATTGAACAAAACCAGCAGATTCCCCACGATAATCAAACCCAGAAATACCCCCATTCCAGCCAGGCTTCCCGCCTCAGCAGCCGGGTACAGCAGCAAGGCAGAACCCATCAGGAGCAGGAAGATGATCAAATAAAAGGCAGCCGGGTGTGCTTTCAAAAAACGCTGGATCCTTTTCATAAGAACAGCACCACCAGGAAAGTCATCAAACTGACCAGCAGCAGCAGGACAGCAATAGCCGGAAGCAGTGCCCGCAGGATATCTCCTTCCCTGCCTTCCAGACCAGCTGTGCTGGCACCCACGATCACCTTGGTAGGCGCCGTCACCGAACCCAGAGCACCTCCGGTGGTCTGGGCTGCCAGGATAAAGGCCGCCGGCAGACCCAGGATCTCGGCTGTGCGCAGCTGTAGAGCGGAAAAGATCAGATTGGAATTGGCGTTGCTGCCGGTCATCACTGCCCCCAGGGCGCCGATCCAGGGGGAAACCGCCGGATAGAACCAGCCAATTGCGCTGGAGAACCCTTTCGCCAGGGTGTCCGTCATGCCCGCGTGCTCCATCACCACAGCCATCATGACAATTGACGTGATGCCCACGCTGGATCCGATTACCGTTCGGCCGGTGCTTTTCAGGATCCGGCCTAGGGCGCCTTCCCGATACCAGCCCGCCGCCCGGAACACCCGATAGGCTGCCGCGGAAGAAATCAGCAGGATCATCCCGGCATGGCGCAGGACAAAAAGCTGCCTTCCCGGTCCAGCAGGAACCAGGTAGCCTGCTCCTGTGGTTGTGGCTGGAAAGTCGAGCCCGATCCTTACCTGGCTCAAGAATGGCTTTAAGCCCGGGATGAGCTGGATCATCAGTGTCAAGCCGACCAGCACCCCATAGCCAGTCAGGGAGATCAACAGGTCCCTCCAGGGAAACGTCTGTTTGGGTTGAGACCGGTCGCGCATCAGCCATACCAAAGGAATCCCTACCAGCAAACCCGCGCTGCCCCCCATTAATCCCCCAATATTCCACAAACCCTGACTCACTGTCAGGTACTGGGCGGCGGACATAGAGACCCCAATGACAGCAATTGGCAGCCATAAGCGGGCCAGGGCTTTCGGACCCCCTGCGGCCAGGGCAACAGCGATCCCCACCCAGATGCCGGTGATCCCCAGGAAAAGAGCAGCCGGGCGGGCCAGAACCTCCCAGCCCAGCCCGGTCACCGCCATGGTGGCGTTGAAGGAAGCGCCCAGGGAACCAAAGGTAACCGCCCAGGAATGCCCCAGGGAGGGAAGGATCACTGCCAGCAGGGGAGAAAAACCCAAACCTACCAGAATGGGCGCGATCACGGCCGTGGGTACCCCGAATCCTCCCACCCCCTGTAAAAAGGAAGCGAACGCCCAGCCGATCAGCAGTGCCTGCAGGCCTTTATCGCCCGTCAGGTGAGGCAGGGTTCTGCTTAGAACCTCAATACCTCCCGCTTCGGCGACAACCTGGTAGAGCAGAAAGGCCGTCCAGATTATCAGCAGCACATCCAGAATTAAGAAAACCGCCTTAGCATGTGAGTAAGCCAGGGCCGGCAGAGTGATCTTGAACCAGATCCGGGCGATCAGCACAGCTGCCAGATAACCTGCACCGCCTGCCCGGGAAGCTTTCCAGCGGAAGCCAACCATCAGAATCAGGATGAGCAATATCGGGGAAACGGCGAGGGCAAACATAGCAGGTTTTCACCTTTGGATGGAAAATCCATCCCTAATTGTAGCATGGATCATGGGGGAACCCTGGCTGCTGTCCACCTGGTCAATTGCCTTTCACGCCTGCTCTCCTGTGCTAAAATACTCCCTCGACACCAGTATGAGGAAAACCAGCTATGAACACTGTGATCCTGGATGAAATCCCCTTCAACCCGGCCACCTCCCACGTGCTGGAAGAACTGCACGTCAAGGTTGGCAGCAGCTCTGAGGATATGGTGCTGGGCATGATCGAAAAGGCCAGGGAGATCGGCAGGCCCCGGGCTATGTATTCCCTGGCAGGCATTGATAAGATCACAGACAGCGGGGTGATCATCGAGGGTGTCAGCCTGAAAAGCCGGATCATGGCGGTCAATCTCGAGAGCCTGCACCGGGTTTTCCCCTATCTCACAACCAGCGGCAGGGAACTGTATGACTGGACAGGAAGTCAGGGAGACATGCTGGAATCCTACTGGGCGAACGAGATCAGCCATCTGGCTCTTCTGGCAGCAGAGGACGCCCTGCTTGACCATCTGAAGATCACCTACGGGCTGGACAGAACCGCCTCGATGAACCCCGGTTCCCTGATAGACTGGGACATCACCGCCCAGACCTCTCTTTTTAAATTGTTGGGAGACCCGCTGGCTGCCATCGGCGTAGAGCTGACCGACAGCATGTTAATGCTGCCAAACCAATCCATCTCTGGCATCCGATTTGTGTCTGAAGAAGGTTTCTCCAATTGTGAGCTCTGCCCGCGGGAGGTCTGTACCCATCGCCGGACTCCCTACAATCCTGAAAAACTGCAAGAGCGGTTCCAATAGCGGATCCCCCTGGCAAAGCCGTTTACCCGGGAAGTCCGTTCAGGAAATCAAGGACGACGGCTGCCACTTGCTGGGGTTCTTCCAGGGGCAGCAGATGCCCAACAGAAGGCAGGGTCACAGTCCGGCCCCTGGGTAAAACCCGGGCAATCCGCTCAAGGGTATTTTGACCTAATGTGTCCGACCTTTCCCCCCGCAGGACCAGCACCGGACAGGATATCCTGGACAGGTTTTTCCAAACATAACGATCCGCCGATCCTCCCGTTTCATAGATCCTCACCTCCCAGGCAGGGCTGTACCTCAGCTTGATCGACCCTGCCGGGGTCTCCTCCGCCAGACCTTCCACATAATCCCTCAGCACCTCATCCGGAATACCCTTAAAGATCTGTTTGGAACGGTAATTCCGGAACATGCTCTCCCGGTCTGGAAAGCTCGTTTTCCGGCGCAGGGTCCTGCGGACCAGAGGATGGAGGTGCCGGAAAAGATGGAATGGTGCCAGAGTCCTCATCAGGAATCCCAACCAGGCTGGAAACAGGGTCGGTTCAATCAGCACCAGCGCCCGGAAGTATTCCGGGGATTCGATGGCTGCCATCAAGGTAGCCATCGCTCCCAGGGAATGTCCCATCCCGATCACCTGGCGCGAATCTGGACCGAATCCGCTGATCAGGGATATCAGCTCCTGTAAATAATCATCCCGGAATATTCGCCAATCCCGGAGTTCGTCCGGGTTGGTTCCGGGCCAGAAGGGCCGCAGGTAAATAGCCTTGATCTGAAAGGAATCCTGAAAAGGCTTCAAGAAAGACCGGTACGCCTGGGGGGGATAGCCGTTGGCATGGGCATGGATTAAGAGGGGACCCTGGCCCTTGAAATCAAGGGGGTCACTCGCCGGCATCATCGCTCTCCTGATCTGTTCTCTTCCGGCGACCCCTGTGTTTGCGGCGGCGCTTTTTGTTCCTTCCCCACCGCTTGAGCAGCAAACTCAGGGTGGTCAGTCCAATTCCCCCCACCAAAAACCAGCCCGCATCCAGAAGAAATGTGTTCGAGGTAAAGAAGACTATCAGGCTGAGAAGACCAAACAGCAGCAGGAAGTTGCTCAATCGTCGAATCATTGGTTTGGCCTGGCAGGGAAAAAGCCGGCTTCACTCCATGTAATCTTCAAGCTTGTAGGACACATTGGGGCTGCGGAGTTTGCGAAGAGCTGTGGCTTCGATCTGCCGGATGCGCTCCCGGGTGACATCAAAGTAAGCGCCAACCTCTTCCAGGGTGTGGACCTTGCCATCCATCAACCCAAAACGCAGCTCCAGGACCTGGCGCTCGCGCACGGAGAGATTATCGAGGGCTTTTCCCAGCTGTTCGCGCATCATCTCCGTTGCGGTAGCTTCAATGGGAGAGGTGGCTTCCTCATCCTGGATGAAATCCTCCAGCTGATTATCGTCCTCATCTCCCACCGACCTGTCCAGCGACATGGGATCCTCAGCTGCCCGCAAATAGCGGTGGACTTTCGCGGTAGCTTCCTGCCAGATCTGCTGCAGCTCCGGCGGTATTTCCTCTGCATGCTGGAGATATCCCTTGATGGTTTTCTTGTCCTTATTAGAGAGATAGTCAGTCTCCAAGGCAATTTCCTTCAAGGAAGGCTCGTGCTCCAGCTCTTGAGTCAGCCGGCGGCGGATCCTCAGCAGTTGAGTGACGGTTTCAAAAACATGCACCGGGATGCGGATGGTCCGGGCTTGATCGGCAATCGATCGGCTGACGGACTGGCGGATCCACCAGGTGGCATAGGTGCTGAACTTGAATCCCCGGGTGGGATCAAACTTGGACACTGCCCGCAGCAGGCCTACATTGCCTTCCTGGATCAGGTCCAAAAAGGAATTCCCCCGGCCGATATAGTGCTTGGCCACGCTGACGACCAACTTGAGGTTGCGGCGGATCAAAGCCTGGTAAGCCTCATAATAGCGACTCCAGAGATCCTCGACTTCCACCCGCAGTTCATCCTCGCCCGGCAGGCACTCCTGAAATTTTTTCAGGGACGGCAGGCGGCCCCTGTCCAGCAGTTCTTCTTTCAGCCATACTGCTATCGAATCCGGGAAGGAATAAAAGGACACAAAGAAGTGGAATATATTGCGGGCGACGCATCCCCATTCCTCATTCTCCCCCCACAGCCCGTTGTCCAGAAAGTCACGGGTGTAGGAAGGGGGCTCCAGGGACCAGGTCTTACGCAACTCCCGGGATTCATCGATGATCTTTTCCCAATCGGGGCAATCCAATTTCAAACGCCTGGTGTCTTCCAGAATGCGCTTGTATATGACCTGCAGGTCGTCGTAGATTGCAGCGTAGAGGTCAGTGTTGGTGGGTTTGGTAGTGTCTACCAGCGGGTGCTCCCGCGCCAGGCGGTCCATCCGCCGGGTAGAAAGCAGCCTGGCTCCCAGCCAGAATTCCTGGTGCACGTCCAGCAGATCGATGGTACCGATATCATTCAGGTACATCTGGACGGGATCATCGCGCAAGGCAGCCCTGATATTTACGCCTTCTGGTTCTGGGAGCGTACCTTCTTCCTGCATCAGCCTTCACCCCTTCAAGGTCAGTCTTGAGCAGCTTAATGGAAACACACAGGGCATCAGTCAGTGAGCCTCAGGAATCGAAAGTGGCTGTCCGGCTGGTATAACGCTTCATCGCTTTATCTATTTTATGCTTTTCTTCCAAATAGTGGGAGATATTTTTCAGATATTCGGAAGTCTTGTAATCCCCATTCTCGTGGCTGTTTTCCTGCAGGAAGCGGTAGTGGTCGTTCTGCTTGGCGATCTGCCACATGCGCAGGTTCAAAAAAGCCCGCATCAGGTCTTCCAGGACTTTGTCGGAGTGGGGATTGAGATCCTCTGTCATCTCCAGGAGCTCATCGACAGTGTCCATAAACTCGCCCGGCAGGTTGTTGATGATGTAATCCCGCGGCTCTTCCTCTGCCTGGGTCAAGGCGTCCTTGATATACCTGACCAGGATCTGAAAATCCGCGTTCTGAAAATCCTTTTCATCGAAGCGGGCCAGCCCATCCCTGCTCAAAGCCCGGTCAACCTTGTAAACCAGCTCCGGCTCCCGTAGCAGAATGCCCACGCAGTGTTTTTCGTAGACCTCCCCTTCCCGGGGAACCACCTTTCCGGCGGGGGGTTTGGCAGGGGATCCACTGATCCTGGCAGGGACAGCAGGCCTGCGCCCCCGTTTTCGCTCCGGCCGGAATTTCAGCAGCGTGTTCTCATTGATCTCCAGCAGGCGGGACAGCCGCTGGGTATAAGCATCCCGTTCAATGGCATCCGGCAGGTCATCTATCAGGGGAAGCACCTGGGAAGCCAGAGCACTTTTCACTTTAGGATCATCCAGATCCTGATCTCGAGCCAGGGTATCCATCACATGAACCACAACCGGTTGAGCCTTCTCCACTAAAGAGCCCCACAGCTCCGGATCCTTTCGGGTGACGTCATCCGGATCCATTCCCGGCGGCAGGGTCAGCACCCGGATATCCGCTTTTAAGCGGCTTTCCTGGTGAAGCAAACCCCGGGCGTCAAAGACCACCTCAGGGGCGCGATCCAGCGCCTCACGAGCGATCTGCAGCCCCCGCAGAGTCGCTTTTTGACCGGCCGCGTCGCTGTCCATGGCAATCACGAATTTAGAGGTGTATTTCTTGAGAGTTCGCAGCTGGTATTCAGTCAGCGCTGTACCCATCTGGGCCACGATGTTGCGGAAGCCATGCTGGTAGGGACCAATCACCCCCATATAGCCCTCCACGATCACCACCTGGTCCAGTTCGCGGATGCGCTTTCCGGCAGTGTTCAGCCCGAAGAGCAGTCTGCTCTTATCAAACAAGGCAGTCTGAGGAGAATTGAGGTATTTCGGCACGTCTTCGGGGTCCAGCACCCGGGCCCCGAAACCTGCCAGATCGCCCCGGCGGTCGCGAATGGGAATCATCAAGCGGTTTCGAAAGCGGTCATAAACCCGGCCTTCTTCCTTTTCAGAGAGCAGGCCGGAATCCCGGATCTCTTTGACCGAGAAACCCCGCTGCCGGAAGTGATTCAAAGAAGCATCCCAGGAATTGGGAGCGAATCCCAGCTGAAAGGCTTTCACGGTCTCTGAACCCAATCCCCGGCCCAGGATGTACTCCAGAGCGGTTTTTCCAGCCGGCGTTTCCAGTAGGTTGTGGTGGTAGAAGGCTGCCGCTTCCTCCAGGAGTGACCGCAGGCGGTCGCCCTCCTGCTGCTGCTCCTGCATCTGAGGTGTGAGCGGTTTGAGGACCACTCCGGCCCGGTCTGCCAGGTTGCGGAGAGCTTCCGCGAAATCCCAGCCCTCTTTTTTCATAACGAAGCTGAAAACGTCTCCCCCCTCGTCGCACTCCCCGAAACATTTCCAGGTCTGGGTTTCTGGAAAAACCACAAAAGAAGGCGTGTTCACATTATGGTGAAAGGGGCAGAAACCGGTATAGTTGCGACCGGTCCGGCGCAGCTCCACACTTTCAGACACCACATCAACGATATCAAGGCGATCTTTGATCTCGTCCGTCACGCTCATAAAATCACCACCGGATTGGGTTAAAAACCGATTATACCAAGAGCGGAGCCCCAGCAGATATCAAATTCACCCCCCACGTTCCGGGAAGAACGGGGAGGGGTCATATTACAGGTCCTGAAAAAGGGGGCCTGCCAGGTGTTTAGAACCCTTCCAGCCGGGTCAGGTCCAGCGTTCCCTCTGCGAGCCGGGTGATGCTTTGCAGCAGCCCCAGGCGATTTTCGCGGACAGCCTGATCTTCGTCCATCACCAGCACGTTATCAAAGAAATCAGTGATCAGCGGAATCAAGGGGGTGAAGATGTCAAAGAATCCCTGCAGATCCCCGGGCTGGAGCTTCCCTGATCCCGCCTCAGCGGCCGCACTCCCGAGGGCGATCTCAGCCTGCTCTGTGAACAGTGCCGGATCTACCGGATATTCCCCCTCCAGATCCCTGGTGATGCGGGCACAGCGGGCGAAGGAATCCAGGGTAAGCTCCCAATCCTCTCTCTGGATCCATTCAGTCAGAAGTTTTACAGAACGTGAGGCGCTGGCCGGGTTATATCCCTGGACAGCCACCACCGCATCGACCACGTTATAAGGATAGCCACTCTCCAGCAGATAATTCTGCAGCCGGTCGCTGATAAAAGCCAGGCAGGCGTCTCTAGCCTGGGCATCCATGGCAATGGGCAGCTGTTCCCGGGCGTGGTCCAGGGCAACCGCCAGATCCAGATCCTGATTCCAATGGATCAGGTTGCCCACCAGCCCCAGGGCAACTCTCCGCTGAGCAAAGGGGTCCTTACTCCCGGTAGGCGCCAGGCCGGCAGCGAACAGACCTGCCAGGGAATCCAGCCGGTCAGCCAGGCCAAGGACCAGACCCGGAAGGGTCTCCGGGGCCGGATCACCGGCAGACAAAGGCAGATAATGCTCCCGGATAGCCAGGGCAACTGGCTCTTTTTCCCCGGAATGCAGAGCATAGTAATAGCCCATCACGCCCTGGAGGGAGGTCATCTCGACCACCATCTGGGTGGCCAGATCGGCTTTGCAAAGCTCGGCCGCCCGCCGGCAGACTTCCAGATCCTCCCCGCTAATACCCAGCAGAGGAGCCAGCTGGTCCACCAGGCTGCGGACTCGTTTGGTTTTATCCCCCATCGAGCCCAGGTCGACCTGGAAGGTCAGGGTGTCCAGAGCGGGGAGGTAGTCCTCCAGCTTCCGTTCCTGGTCAGCCTTGACAAAGTATTTGGCGTCGGCAAAGCGGGCCAGGATCACATCGGTATTACCGTTGGTGATCAGGGGCAGCTCGGGGTACTCACCTTCCCGGGAGGGTTTGTTGGCCACGGTGATGAAATACGGCAGCAGAGCTTCATCTTTCTCCACCGGGAAATAGCGCTGGTGCTTTTTCATTACCGAGATCAACACCTCCCTGGGCAGGTCCAGGAAAGCCGGGTCAAACTCACCCAGCAGCGCAGTGGGCGCCTCCACCAGGTGGGTCACTTCCGTGAGCAGGGCCTGGTCTTCCAGGGCAGTACCTCCCGCTTTTGACGCCAGATGCTTGACGTCCTTGAGGATGCGCTGGCGGCGGGCCTCCTGGTCCAGGATTATGCCCTGCCCGCGCAGGACCTCAAAATAACCGGCCGGGGAGCTGACCGGCAGGTCAGCGCCACCTTCCACAAAGCGCAGGCCCCAGGTGGAGGGTGCTGCTTCCAATCCCGCATAGGAAAAGGGTATCCAGGATTCACCGTGCAGGGCCAGCAGCCAGCGGATGGGCCGCGAAAAGGCCAGCACAGGGTCGTTCCAGCGCATGGACTGACCGAAGCGGATCGACCCGATCAACTCCGGCAGGGCTTCCGGTAGAACATCTCCCGCCGGGAGACCTTTTTTACGCTCGACTGCCACCACGTATTCCCCCCCGTCAATCTCCTGGATCTCCAGGTCGTCAACTTTGACTCCCTTGGATTTGGCAAAGCCTTCCGCTGCCCGGGTAGGCTGACCGCTCTCGTCAAAAGCCCGGGCGCGGGGGGGACCTTTAACTAGCTGCTCGAGATCCTCCTGGCGGTCCGCCAGCTCACCGAGATAGACAACCAGTCGGCGGGGAGTGGCCAGCACTTGCAGGTCCTGGTAAGCCAGCCTCAGCTCCGCCAGCATCTCCGGGACCCTCTTTTCAAGCTGCTGGAGGGCATCCTCCACGTCTCCCGGTGGGAGCTCCTCGGTGCCGATCTCCAGCAGGAAAGGAGCCGGGCTTGAGAGCGGCTTTCCGACCGGGACGCCGGGATGCTTCCCGGTTTCCTTCTCAGTCCTTCCCAGCCAGGGATATTCCAGCTCCTGGCGCTCTTCCAGATAGCATTCGGCGACCCGCCGGGAAAGGTCCCGCATACGGCGGAAGAATCCCGCGCGCTCAGTTACGCCCACTGCGCCGCGGGTGTCCAGCAGGTTGAAGGTATGAGAGCATTTGAGGATGAAGTCGTGAGCCGGCAGGGTCTGTTTATCTTCCAGGCAGCGGTTGGCTTCCTGCTCATAGATCCCATACAGCTCCCGCAGGCGATCGACATCGGCCAGCTCAAAGGCATATTTGCTGAACTGCTGCTCGCTCTGCAACTGCACGTCCCCGTAAGTATGATCGCTGCTCCAGCGGATATTCTTAAAGTCCCGCACTCCCTGCAG
>JANTFT010000010.1 GCA_024763275.1 Anaerolineales bacterium
CAGTTCGTGAGTGGTTGAAGGGTAGGGTAAGGACCACGGAGTTGATGCTGATGTTGGACATGGAGTAGAGTTCGAAGTTACTGTAGGTGTCGATATCGGATCCTTCTTCAATACCCACTTGATATCCGTTCCCACCGGCTTCCAGGCACGGGTTGTCCTGGTCTGTTCAACAGTCCTGGTCCCCCGCTCTTCTTCCTTCCAGCCGTAGACCGGATCGTGGTGCTCAATTTCCCGGAAGCGAACAAAACGCTGTTCCTCGACGATCTTCGGCACCCAGTATTTTTCGGACTCGGTATAAGGCACCCGGCGGGTCTTCACCACCGTGCGGGTCTTCCAGGTGTAATACGAACCCCGGCACAGGCGCCCATCTCTCCGGTACCAGTAGGTTTTTTCCACCCGGTAGCGTTGCTTGGTCCGGTAGCGTTCGGTGCGGTATTTCTTTACCGTCCGGTAAGCCCAGTCCCCGCGGTCCACCTTCACTATCTTGTAAACAGGCACTGTCTCCACCCAGCGCCTGTATCTGACCACTCCGTAAGTGCGGACGATGTTGGGCACCTCCACCTTCTCTGTGATCTCCACATCCTTCCAGCCATATTTTGTGATCAGCTTCTTCTTCCAGCTGTACCCCGGCGGGGCTATATAGGGCGGCGCGTCGGGGTTGCTTCCCTCGACCTGAAAGGCTCCCCCCAATCCTTTCCGGCGGGGATCGGCCAGCGCTCGCCGGACCCCGGCGATCGTACCTGTCAATTCACTCCCAAGCGGAACCTGTTTGGCGATCACTGCCAAAGCTGCCAGGGCACTGAACAATCCCATCCAGGGCAGCAGGGGATCATCGACAGCAGCTAAAGGTTCTTTTTGAACCACCAGGCCGGAATTTCCCTGCCAGGACCAGGCTCCCAAGAATTCTTCCGTGGTTACGGTTCGTTTCCCCAGAACCGGATCGTTGTAGCTGACCCGCTGGCCATCTCCAGAGATCCCGGTCAGGGCCACAAAGTGTCCTGGTTGTCCTTCCCCGTTCAAACCCAGGGATACCACCACCGGCATTCCCACCTCCAGCTGTTCCTTTAATTGGGCCAGGGTCCAGTCATGGAAAGCGCTCGTCCCCTGATAACCATGCTGGCGGGCCAGATAGGCCAGTTCTTCCACTCCGGTCCCGGTCTCATATAACAGGCCGGCTTCCTTGAGATCACTGATCAGAGCTGCCTGGGAAGGAGCTTCACCCCCTCCATTCAGGGACAGAAAATCCAGGGCCATGCTCAGGGCGGCTGCCCCGCAGGTCACATCAGAAGGATCCTGGTACAGCTGGGGAACGGCCAGGATCATAGTACCTGGTGAAGCGTCCTGGCCCGATAGGGGTGCCAGATCGACATAACCGGGAGGAGCGGTCATTAAGGATACTTCTACTTCCTGCCAGGATGTAATTACTCCGGAAGGAGTCAGCTCTGTTTGCTCTTCAGCTGAAACAGACAGGTTGGGATTGACCCCGGTGATCCAGGGCGGTTTGACAGGCTCAGGGGCCGGAGGCGGATCGCCTTCCGCCCGGACGGAGATCGGGGTGGCCGCAAGAACAGACAACAAGGTGAAGATCACCCCAATATAGAATAAATTCCTGCGCATGAACCCTCCTCACCGTGATTTTCCTGAAGACAGCGCTGAAGTTGGGATGGGTGAGATCCCGACTGATCAATATGCCCGTTTTTAGCAGAGGGAGGCAAATTCAGATACCAGCAGGATCGCGGCGAAAAGGCAGCGGTGTGCCCGGCGCCGCAGCGCAGCCTGCCGATCAGCTGGGATGATGGGACATTTGTGTTCAGACAAATCACGATTTCCCCCTGAAATTCCTGGCTCGGTTCCAGTATAGATAGCCTTCTTGAGAATGTCAATACGGCGGGCGATTTATCTCAGATAAGGGACTAAGTCCTTTTAAAAGGACTTGGCCCCTTGAAAAATGCTATACTGAACAATAGACATTCATCCAAAGGAGGAAATCATGAAGCGTTTGCTCCCTTACCTCAGCCTGTTGTTGATCCTGAGCACCGCGATCACCGGCTGCGGCGGATCGGCCGCGGAGCAGGTCACGCCAGAGATGATCCTGGCTGACGCTGTCACCCATATGGCTGCCCTGCCTGGATTTGAGTTCCAGATCACCCAGGAAGGTCCAGCCGTCTATCTCGACCCCGAAAAATCCGTCCAGTTCACAAAAGCGGTCGGTAATTATGTCTCCCCCGACCAGGCCCAGACCACAGTCTCGATTTCCGCCATGGGCATGCTGACCGAGATCACGGTCATCAGCCTGCAGGACACCCAGTGGGCCAGCAATCCCCTCTCCGGCCAGTTCCAGGAACTGCCCCCGGAGTATCTTTTCAAACCCACCCAATATCTGGATCCGGAATCAGGCTTCTTCCCCAGCCTGCGGGATGGCCTGGCCGACCTGACGCTTGTCGGTGAGGAAGAGCTGGAGGACCTGCCGGGTCTCACCCTCACCCATCTCAGCGGGACCGTGCCGGGAGAGGTGATCCTTGAGGTCAGCCAGGGCTTGATCGACATCGAGTCCATGCAGGGAGATCTCTGGGTGGATACCGCCACGGACGAGGTGCACCAGGTGGTGCTGACCGACACTTCCAGCGCTGAAGACGCTTCGGTCTGGACTTTTGACTTCTGGAACTTTGGCGAGACGATCGAGATCACAGCGCCTTAGTGTCCGCCATGAAAAAATGGACCTCATCGCCGGGATTTAAAGTCGCGTTAATTGCAATCCCGATCTTCATTGGCGCCCTGGACTTGACCGTCGTCTCCGCTGTCCTGCCCCATGTGCTGGTCGACCTGGAGATCCCCTTCCAGACCGGGATGGACAACGCGGCCTGGATCGTCACCGGCTACCTGCTGGCCTACTCGGTCTCGATGACTTTCATGGGGCGGCTGTCCGATATCCTGGGGCGGCGCAAAGTCTACCTGACCGCTCTGGTGATCTTCGGGGTCGGGTCCTACCTGGCCGCCGTGGCCCACACCTGGCCCACCCGCCTGGTCCTGCGGGGCTATTATCTGGTAGCCAGCGGCCGCCCTGACATTTCCTTCCTGTCCCTTTATGTGCTGATCACCGCCCGCATGATCCAGGCATTTGGCGCCGGAACCATGGTGCCGGTGGGCATGGCCCTGGTGGGGGACCTCTATCCACCTGGCCGGCGCGCCAAACCCCTGGGCGTGATCGCCGCCGTGGACACCGCTGGCTGGGTGGTGGGAAGCCTTTACGGAGGGGTAATTGTCCGCTTCTGGACCTGGCAGACCATCTTCTGGTTGAATCTGCCGATCTGTTTGATCGCCTACCTGCTGATCTGGTCCCTGCTGAAGGAAGACCTGCCCCGCAGGGACGGCAGGATGGATTGGTTCGGGGTTGCCCTGATCACCATCAGCCTCTCAGTTCTTAACATCGCGCTGGGGTCGGGAGGGGATACCTCCAGCTCCGCCAGCCTGAACGAATTACAAAGCCTGCCCCCTTCTACGCTGCCAGCCCTCGGGCTGGTGGTCCTGACTCTGGCCCTCTTTGTCTGGTGGGAGAACAGGACCCGCTATCCCCTGATAGAATTATCCCTGTTCAAGATCAAGAACTACCTTCCTGCCAGCCAGACGAACTTTCTGATCGGGGTGGCACTGTTCATCGCCATCGCCAATGTCCCCCTGTTCATCAACTCGCTGATAGCCGCGAATGCGGAGCAGGGCGCCTGGGAGAGCGGCTGGATGCTTTCCTGCCTGACGGTTCCCATGGCCCTGGCAGCTGTGCCGGGCGGCTGGCTCTCTGATAAAAAGGGCTACCGCCTGCCATCAGTGCTGGGTCTGCTCATGGCTGTGTCCGGCTTCATTCTGATGACCAATTGGACCAGCCAGATCGACTACCTCACCATGGGGATCCACCTGGCTTTCACCGGGATCGGCCTGGGTTTGACCATGGCCCCCATTGCGGCAGCAGTGATCAATGCTTCTCCTTCCGAACACCGCGGCACCAGCTCAGCGCTGGTGATCATTTTCAGGCTGGTGGGGATGACCATTGGCGTTTCCGGCATCACCACTATCGGCTTGAGGAGGATGCAGATCCTCAGCAAACAGCTGATGCCCCCCAACGCGGATCTGGCCGAGATCGGCCGGGTTGGCAGAGAGGTGGCTGAGCGGGTGATCACCGACAACTTCTGGATTGCCGCCGCGGTAGCCGCCCTGGCTCTTCTGCCAGCAGTTTTCCTGCGGGTTCACCAGCGCACTGACTAAAATAGGGACCGGGTCCCTGGTTGATTTACCCGACAAAAATCACCGCTTTCTGGTATCGATCGACCCTGCCTGCCCCTGTCCCCTGGCATATAATCAGGGGAACATCGCCTACGCGTCGCTGAGGAGAAAACACCACACTCGTATTCACGGCCGCTCCTTCTTTTTACCCCTCCTGCAACTCAGGAGGGGTTTTTCTTTCCCGGATCCCGGCCGCATCCGACCCTCTCTGATTTGACACACCAGCTGATATTCTTTATACTGGAATAGGGCTGGAAGACATATCACAGGAGGGGAATGATGACAGCGGAAATTCAGCGAGCAGAATCAGCCATCAAAGACGGTGATACCAAAACCGCTTTTGAGATCCTGCGCAATCTCTTAACTGAAAATCCTGACAGTGAGCGAGCCTGGTGGGTGATGTCGGGGCTGGTGCCGCGCGCCCAGCGAGCCACCTGCTTGGAGCAGGTCCTGCGCATCAACCCGGACAACCAGATGGCCCGCGAGACCCTGGATAAGCTGCTGTCTTCCCCCGCTCAACCAGAAACCAAACCGCCCCGCCAGATTCCCACACCCCCGGCCAAAAAGCCCTCCGAGAAGAGCTACCTGCAGACCTTCATCTACGACCGGGGCTCCCACAACTACCTCACCATCCTGGATGACAAACGCCTGATCCGTGCTACTGTGAAAACGGATGATCTGATAAACGTCAAGGACACCCTCCAGCGAGGAGAGATCCCCGACCGCTATCTTTCGGAGATGAAGACCATCCCGCTCTCCCTGATAGAATCAGTCCGGCAGAAAGGGAGCGCCCTGCAGGTCACCTACCTGGACGGGAACACTGAACGGGCTCTGCGCCTGGCTTTTAAGGATCAGCCCAAAGCCAAAGTGGTTCTGGGGATACTGACCAAAAAGCTGGGCCCCAGCTACCTGATCCAAACCCGCCCTCTTAATACCGGCCTCAACCTGGGCTTTTCCGCCCTGCTGACCCTGGGCGCCATCGGCTTTTCAGCCTGGGTGCTGTGGGGCGTCCAGCAGATCAGCATCAGCCCGGGAACAAACAGGGAAAACTTCACCCTGGCTGCAGGCCTGCTGGATTCCCTGGGCAGCATCGGAACCCTCCTGCTCTGCGGCGCCGCCATCCTGGTTGCCCTGGGCATCAGTGCCTGGCTGCTGCTCAAACCCCCTGTCGCAACCGAGCTGGTGCGCAGGAACTAGACCCGGCAATCCCAGCTAATTCTCAGGTTCGGTTAGACTATGCTCACAATAGTTGGACAGACAACAGTGATCGGGATCCTGCTGGTAGGAATGAGCTACGCCCTCAGCGCCGCTTTGCAGCCCGGCCCGCTGCAGGCTTTTTTCCTGGCCAAGGTGGCGGAAGGCGGCTGGCGCCGGACTCTGCCAGCGGCTTTTGCCCCACTGCTCAGCGACGGCCCTATTGCCCTGGCCGCCATTCTGTTCTTGAACATCGTGCCGGAGGCTTTCCGGGACCTGCTGCAGCTGGCAGGAGGGATCCTGCTGCTGTATTTCGCCTGGAACGCCTTCCAGTCCTGGAGGCAGGACGAGGCCGCGGAAATCAGCACATCTGGATCCGCTCCTAAAACCATCCTCCAGGCCGCCTTGATCAACCTCCTCAATCCCAACCCTTATCTGGGCTGGAGCCTGGTGATGGGCCCAATGGTTCTGAGCGCTTGGGCTGAAAACCCCTGGCTGGCGGTTGGCTTATTACTTTCCTTCTACATAACCATGATCAGCGCATCGATGGTGATTATTTACCTGATGGGCCAGGCTCTGTTGTTGGGACCGGGTGCCAGGAAAGCCATGAACCTAATCTCGGCTTTACTTCTTCTGGGATTGAGTTTATATTTCTTATACAAAGCCAGCTGGCATCTGTTGATTGGCTGAAAACAGGACACCTGAAGAAATCAATAATCATAGGAGCTGAAATGGTTTTTCATAACCTGGATGACATCCAAGAACGCGAGATCGTGCCGGGCTACCGGGCGAGGTTTGTCCATTCTGATAACATGACCCTGGCCTACTGGGATGTCGATCCCGGAGCAGTGCTCCCCGAGCACAGCCATCCTCACGAGCAGATCGCCAACGTGCTGGAGGGAGAATTCGAGCTGACCGTGAACGGGGAAACCCGCCTGCTGGCTCCCGGCCAGGTGGCGGTCATCCCCGGGAATGTGCCCCACAGCGGCCGGGCCATCAGCGCCTGCCGGCTGCTGGACGCTTTTTACCCCCCCCGGGATGAATACCGCTGATCCACCAGGATCGCAAGTCTGCCCTCCGTTATCCTGCTTAGCCGGTCATAGGCTGCTATTATGAAAAAGAACATTAACCTCTTCCTCCTGATCAGCCTCCTTCTGGGGGGCTGCCGGGCCAGGGGAACGAAAGGTCCGCCTATCCCCGACCCGACCATCGATCTGGAGAAACTGGTGTCTGCTGCCCTGCTGGAAACCCAGCAAGCCCAAGAAACGGCCTTTTCTCCCGCACCTCCCTATTCACCGCTGGAGCTGGCCGCGCTGCTTGTCCCGGGTGACCTGCTGGAAGGGGAGTGGCAGCCATCCACGGTCTATGACCTGACCCAGCCCTATCCCCCCCTGGCGGATTTCTGCGGGGAATACTATAACGGATGCGCGGAGATCTTTGAGAACAACGTCGCCACCTACGGAGTGGAACTGGAAATGCTCCACGAGGGAAATCAGCTGGGCGAGGTAGCTCTGCTGTATTATAAGGACCCATCCCTCCCGGACTCCCTGTTTCAGTATGTCCAGGATAACTGGTCAGGAACCGATCTGGACGACACTTCCAACGCCAATGAGCTCTGGATGCACCGCTACAGCCCTTTCCAGAGAGAGGTCCTGGGAGAGCGCTGGATGCACCGGGTGGGATACTCCCTGTTCGAGTGGGAGGGTCCAGAAGCGGACACAACCTATGACCGACCTGAGCGGGAATTCAATCAAATCGAGATCATATTCATTCGCTGCCATGTCTATCTTGAGCTGGATCTGCGTTTCCCGGTCGAAAATCCCTGGGACAGCCCGGAAGACAACCTGGAGGCTCGCGCCGCAGAACAGGAAGCCCGCTTCAACCTGGTATATGAATACGCCCAGGCTCTGGACGAAAGGATCACTTCTTTTGCCTGCGGCCCATAAACTGGAAGGTGCCCATGAAACCCGAACTGACGGGAACAGGATTCGGCTGGATCGATGTCGAGGGGAAGCGGGTCACTCATGACATCCTCATCCGCCTGGACGGAGAGGTAACCAAGAGGAAAAAAAAGCTCTCCAAGGAGATCTACGGCACATCCCATACCATCTCGCTGGCGGAGGCGGAATACGTCTACCAGGATGGCGCCCGGGGCCTGCTGATCGGCGCCGGTCAATTTGGAAGGGTACGCCTCTCCCCGGAAGCGGAGGCTTTCTTCCAGGACAGGAACTGCCCTGTCACCATCCTGCCCACATCCCGGGCGTTAGAGGCTTGGAATGAGAGCGATCAAAAAATAATAGGTCTCTTTCATATCACTTGTTAACCCAGAAAGCAATAGCGGAACACACCAATTCCCAAAAGAACTTTTTTTTGAGAGGAAATCAACATGAGATCAAGTGCCACGACTATCGAGGGTTATCTGGCTGAAATGCCAGAGGATCGCCGCAAAGCAGTACAAAAGGTCCGGGATATTATTTTGCAGAACCTGCCGGAAGGCTACGAAGAGGTCATCAACTGGGGCATGATCACCTACCAGGTGCCCCTGGAAGTGTATTCGGACACCTATAATAAGAAACCGCTCATGTATGCCGCTCTGGCCAACCAGAAGAACCATATGGCAGTTTACCTGACCGGAATCTACCTGGACGAAAATCTGAATAAGGATTTTAAAAAGAAATATCTAGAAACAGGGAAACGATACGATGTCGGTAAATCCTGTGTCCGCTTCCGTAAGCTGGAAGATCTCCCTTTGGAATTGATCGGTGAAAGCATTGGGGCTATTCCAATGGAAGATTTCATCGAGCGCACTAAAGGTCTTTCTGCCCGGAGATCGAAAAACGACTGACACTTTACGCATCACAAGGATACGCCATGATCAATATTCAGAACCTGTCTGACTTTTTTGCCCGGAACGTGGAAATCGTTAAAATGCAATCCCAGGGACTCACCCATGAGGACAGCCTGATCCAGCTGCCCTTCCGGAGCAACTGTCTCAACTGGGTGGTCGGCCACCTGCTAGCCAACCGCTGCAACATCCTGGCGCTGCTGGGCGCGGAGGATCTCCGGCCCGGGGTTGATCTCGCCCATTATGAGCGGGAATCAGACCCCATCCTGGAAGATGGCCCGGGAGTCCTGCACCTGGAGGAGCTGCTCGGCCATCTGGATGAATCCCAAAGGCGCCTGGCAGAGGCCCTGCAAAGTGAAACAGAGGTGTCTCTCCAGCGGGAAGCCCCCTACCGTGACCATCCGGAGCGTCCCCTGTCCTACTGGCTGTTCTTCTTATACTTCCATGACTGCTATCATGTCGGCCAGACCGAGATCCTCCGCCAGGCGGCGGGAGCGGATGATAAGATCATCTGAACCCTCCTCGTGATTTGAGATCACGCCATACTTATGATCAAACACTCAACCTCGCATAGATTGATTCGCTCTCTGATGGCGATCAGCGGATTGCTGATACTGGCGGCTTGTGGGGGAAAGACAGAGATCGAAGAACCCACCCTGCCTCCCCGGGTCATCGACCTGGAGCTGGGGCTTTCCTTTCCCCCAGTAAGTGACCAGCAAGAACGCCAGTTCACCTCCGAGCAGCTGGATATCCTCCAGATCCGGCTGGTGCGTTTTGCTGAAGATTGGGTACTCCGCGAACCTCAGCCGGGGCAGTTCAACTGGGACCCGCTAGACCAGCGCCTGGCCTGGGTCAATGAAAATGGGATCTCGCTCTTGCTTACCATTCAGGCAAATGGGCCGGAATGGGCCTGTGATCCTGAAAGACAAAACCAGCGTTCCTGTGTTTTCAGCCAGCCGGAAGAGTTTCAGTCTTATCTGGAAGCCCTTTTATCCCGCTACCCGAACCAGATAGCCAAGATCCAATTCGGGAACGAATGGACCTCGGATTACTGGTATGCCGGATCTGCGGAGGATTTCACACTTTTTCACAACCTGATGTATGCGGCGGTCCAGGAATACTCTCCCCAGACCGAGGTGGTGCTGGGCGGCTTTTCCAGCGGGACTCTCAGCGCTCTGGCTTACTGCCAGGGAGCAATCGAGCGCTGGCACGACCAGGAAGGTACTCCCCATCCTCGTGAAGACGCAGCCATTCTATGCGACAATCCCGCTTATCAGGCCGGGGTACAGAGGTCTCTCTATGTGCTGGAGACCGCCAAATACGATTGGATAGATCTCCATTTTTATGATACTGTCGAGGATTGGCCAGCGTTATTGCAAACATTCAAGGATTTCTACCCAACCGACAAACCTTATCTGGTCTCGGAATTCGGGGGACCCAATCTGATCTGGGAGCAGCCCTACAGCGACAGCTTCCAGGCTGAGCGCCTGGCGCAGTACATTCAAACCCTGGACGAAATGGGCATCCCCGAGGCCTACTACTTCAAATTAGTTCAGAGCGACAGCGCTAATCCTGCCCACCGGGAATCAGGTTTGTTCAAATCACAACTCGGAATCCTGACAAAAAAGCCGGCTTATGACACGTTTCTCTCATTTGCGAAAAGGAAATGACGCCCTGCTGGTAAAGTGGCCCCTCCCCCTATCCCGGTTTCATCCGGGTAAGACTCTCTGGAGTGGTTAAATTCGAAGCGGGGGCCCGTGGGGCCCCCGCTTCTTCGTTTTCCAACCTATCGGCTGCTTACCCCTTATTCACCTGAGTCTGGTTTCCGGCCGCGGCCGCGGCGATCTGGCCTCCCATCACGCCGTCCATGGGATAGACGATCACCATGGCGCTCTCTTCCTTGGAAATGTCCAGCAGGGCCTGGATCTGGCGCAGCTCCAGGGAGCCTTCCGCTTCGGATAACACCCTGGAGGCATCGGCCAGGGAGTTGGCCACCTTGACCTCGGCGTCGGCCTGGATCTGTTTGGCTTTGGCAGCGCGCTCCGCCCGGGCGATCACGGCCAGCTCTTCTACCAGGGATGGCGGGGTGCCCACGTCGGTGATGCGGACAGCCCGCACATTGATACCGTAGTCAGATGCCGCTCCATCAATGATCGCTTTCAGATCGGTAGCAATACGTTCCGTTTCGCTCAGCAGGGGCCGCAGGTCATTCCCGCCAATAGTGCTTTTCAGGGCCTCCATGGAAGCCCATTCGGTGGTCTTCCAGTAATCCTGCACAGCGATGGCTGCTTTTTCGGGGTTTTCCACCTCCAGCTCGATCGCAGCGGTGACGTCAATGGGAATGTTGTCCTTGGTCAGGGTTTTGGTGGCTTTCACCTCATAGGTCTGGATGCGCACATCCAGGATGCGGGCCACAGAGTAGATGAAAGGGGGGATGATGAACAGCCCGGGGCCGCGGGTGCCAACCGATTTGCCCAGGCGCAGCAGCACCAGGCGCTCCCATTGGGGCAGGATGTAAAACATCCCGGCGATGATATTGGCCAGCCACAAGATCACTACGGTCTTGATTCCCCCGGTCAGCAGTTTGCCGGCATAGGCTCCAGTCCATACCCGGCTGAAATCCGGCAGGGCGATCAACAGCCACAAGGGCACGAAGATCACCAACCTGATGAAATTACGGATAAACACCTGCACTGGATTCTTGACGATCGACATGACACTCTCCTTTTTATAAGCTGGACAATACCAGCTAAAGCGGCCCCAACGGGTCAATCAGGCTGTTCCCGGGAAAAATGGAAATCAAGTTCAAGGCAAAGCGGGGCTGGCTTCAATACTGCCTCAGCCGGACAAGAGGGCGATCTTCCCTCAGGGAAGGATCTTCAGAGATTTTCCATTCCCCAATCTGACCTTATCAATATACGTGATAAAGACCGGGAAAGTTGCAAAGACCGGGCTGAAAACACACCTCAATCCTCATCCGCAGGGATGGGAAAGTGTTCTTTCTCCAAGTGCTCCACAAGCCAGCTCTCGATCAAGAACAGCAGGGGCTGGCCGGATTGAGAGCTACTTAGCACTGATCAGTTGTGCTGTATGCCCGGCTATTCTTCCGATCATTTGCGGTAATTGACCAAGGGATAGGTTTCACCCACCAGCTGGTTGTACCCCCCACCTGGTCCAAGTCTTCCTCTGTTAATGATCATCGACCAGTTTTCGGAGCGTTGATAAGGTTCCCCCCAATAGCAAACACCTTCCCTATTCTCCTTAAAGCTCTGTGTAGCAGTAAGTGTGCCTGACAACACACAGGTCGCAGGATCAAGAGTGCCGGTGAAGTATTTCTCCAGGGTAGTCTGACAGTAATCGCCATCCCCATAGTCGGTTACATATTCTATCAGCACACTCCCGCTTGCCTGACCACCAGCGCTCATTGAAAAAGTGATATCAAAATGATTGTCATCATCCCGCACATAGAGCTGGTCATCGACAATTTTGATCACCTCCCCGGAATTCACCGACAGGATCTCCTCATAAACGGATTCACAGTTTGCCACAGCCTCATCCGGGCAATCGCCCTGGCTGGCGCGGTCCTCCAGGCAGGCCTGGTAAGGAGAGAAATCCCCGCAGTGTTTGTCTCCAGCCTGTAATTCTGGCAGGATGGTTTCATCCCAGTAGCCTGTATACAACCAGTTAGCCTCACAGCTCTCACCCTGCCCGGACTGTGCTTGCATCTCAGGCTCACCCACGTCCCCTGCTACCTGCTGGCGGGCTTCCTCGATCTTCTCCGCCGTGCAGTCAGAAATCCCGGCTGCCTGGGCGAGGGCCGCCTGACTCTGCAGGAAGCGCCCCACGCCTTTTTCCAGCAGACGATTCAGCTCAGCCTTCCCTACAGATCGGGCCTCTTTGATGACCAACTTACGAATTACCCCTTCGCTCAGACTTCCGCCGGAAAGCACGATCTTGGCAGCTTCCGGGCCCACATTACGCAGAATCCGCCGGCCAACCGGGCCCACAGCGGTCCAGATCCTGGCTCCGGTACGTTTCAGGGAATGCCACATGCGGGTGAAGAACCTGCGCCGATCTCCCCGGAGTTTATGTAAGAACCCAATGCGCTGGTTCAGTTTGGCCTCCTCGGCCTTGCAGTAGTCATTCAGGATTTGCAGCTCACAGGTCTTCCCTGCTGATTGATAGGCTGCCCGCAGCTGGCGGCAGCTGTCGTTCAACTCGTTGCGCTGCTGTTTGGTAGCGTGGATCAAATATCCCAGAGCTTCTTTGCCATCAGCAGCATTTGTCTGAGGGGCCTCTTGGACAGCGTCTGAGGTCTGACCGTCTTCCTCTTCATCAGCTTCGTCCAGGAGGATCGAGTGGCTCGCATACGCTAAGGAAACCGACTCATTCAGGGATCCTTCAGCAGGTGATTGGGCTGTCACCGGGCTAATCGGGAGCAGTCCCACCAGAAATACGATCAATACAGCTGTGTTTCTTATCTTCATGATGACCTCACTCCTCGATCAGCGCCAGCGCTTCCAGATAGCGCAGCTGTCCATCCACCATACCAAAAGCCAGGGATTCCCCGTAGTACAGCTTTCCCCCTTTCAGGAACTGCTCCTCCAGCGGTACCTCAATGAAGGAATCCACCCCGGCCGCAACCAGCACATCTTCCATATCCATTCCGGCAGCGAACTGCTCAGGAAGGTACGGCTGAGCGGAAAGCGGTCCCACATCGCCCACGTCCAGCGGATCAACGCTGGTTAGCTCTCCATTCAGGAAGGTGTAGCTTTCACCCGCCTGGTAATATTCCCATAATTCCTGGCGGACATCTTGAAGGGCCCCGTTCTCATCATCATCCTCGTAGAACAGGATCGTGAAAGCCTCCGGGTATCCCTGCTTGAGGATCAGATCGGATTGGTCAGCTGAGAGCTGGTAGCCCTTCCCGGTCGATGACTCCTGGGCGGTTTTACCGAACTCCAGCGGGGCAGATTGAAACCAGAGGCATCCACTGCCCAGCAGGAGAAGGCCGGCGGCCAGCAGCCAGGTCAGCCTGCGCCTGCCAGCAGGCCTGAACTTTGCAGATCGTGATGGTAGAGATCCTGCCACAGTCATGATAAGCACTCCTTTACTCTCTTTCCTGGACCGTCGTCGCAGTGTACGGCAAATTGCTCCAGGAGAATTTCTGCCTGGAATTTCAACTTGGCTGCAGTGCGGGTCTCGATGTATTTAATTTAACATGCCGCACCGGGTGATCAAAATAGACATCTGAATTTTACACACTTTTTTCCTAGGGGCAAATTGATTTATGTCACTTTTCGCGTTCTTGTGCCCTGCCCGTCCAGGACAGGGGGGTAAGTCTTTTTTCCTGTTACTTCCTCATGATAAAATAGCCTCATGGATCTATTCGATCATGCCCTGGAGGAGGATCTCAAGCGCAAAGCCCCCCTGGCGGCCCGCCTGCGGCCCCGCACCCTGGCTGAATTTGTCGGCCAGGAAGAGATCGTCGGCGAGGGCAAGCTGCTCTACCGGGCCATCATGGCTGACCGGCTGTTCTCCTCGCTGATCTTCTGGGGCCCTCCCGGGACAGGCAAGACCACCCTGGCCATGGTGATCGCCAACCACACCCAGTCCCATTTCACCAGCCTTTCGGCTGTGATGGCCGGCAAGGCAGACCTGCGCCAGGTCATCGCCCAGGCAGAAGAGCTGCGGAAAATGTACCGGAAACGGACCATCCTCTTCGTGGACGAGGTCCACCGCTGGAACAAGGCCCAGCAGGACGGCCTGCTGCCCCACGTAGAGAACGGCACCATCACCCTGATCGGGGCCACCACGGAAAATCCTTACTTTGAGGTCAACCGGGCTCTGGTATCCCGCTCGCGAATCTTCCAGCTGAAATCGTTGACAGACGAGGACATCCGCACTTTGATCGAACGGGCCCTGGCTGATGAGGAGCGGGGCTACGGCAGTCTGGACATCATCCTGGACGAGGACGCTCTGGCCCACCTGATCCGGGTTGCCGGCGGCGATGCCCGCAATGCCCTCAACGCCCTGGAGCTGGCAGTTGAATCCACTCCCCCGGATGAAGGGGGTATCATCCACGTTACCCTGGACGTGGCCCAGGATTCCATCCAGCGCCGGGCTGTGCTGTACGATAAGGACGGCGACGCTCATTACGACACCATCTCGGCTTTCATTAAGTCCATCCGCGGCTCGGATCCCGACGCCGCTCTCTACTGGCTGGCCAAGATGCTCTATGCCGGGGAGGACCCCCGCTTCATTCTCCGGCGCCTGATCATTTCCGCCGGGGAGGATATCGGCCTGGCCGATCCTCAGGGGCTGGTGGTGGCCAATGCTGCTGCCCAGGCTTTTGACTACATTGGCCTTCCGGAAGGGATCTACCCGATCGTGGAAGCGGTGCTCTACCTGGCAACCGCTCCCAAATCCAACTCTGCGGGGGCTTATTTCAAGGCTTACGATCTGATTGAAAAGTCCGGACGCACGGGAGTACCGGATCACCTCAAGGACGCCAGCCGGGATGGCAAAGCTCTCGGCCACGGCCAGGGCTACCGCTACCCTCACGCTCACCCGGATCACTTCACCCCTCAGCAGTACCTTCCGGATGGGCTGCTGGGCACCTACTTTTACAAACCGTCCAGTCAGGGCAGCGAACCAGAAATAGCAGAACGGCTTGCTCGCTGGCGGGAAGCCCAGCGGAAAGCCCTGGACATCAAATCCACAGAAGAAGTCCCTGACCTGACTGAAGAAGAGATCAAATCCATCAAGACCCGCCATAAAAAAGGCTGAGGCCAATGTCCCCCATTCCTCCCCCGTTTCCAGAATTCAAGATCGCGCTGCTGGGGTTCGGCAACGTCGGTCAGGCACTGGCTGAGCTGCTGCTGGAAAAAAAGCGGGACCTGATCGCTAAGCCTGGAATTGGCTTCCGGGTAGTGGGGATTGGCACGGGAACTCATGGATGGGCCGTTGATCCGCGGGGACTGCCCCTTCAAGATGTGCTGGATGCCTGCAGGGCTGGCGGGGACCTGGAAAGGTTTTCTTCCAGCCCGATCCACGACAGCGCCGGGTTCATCAAAAAATGTGGGGCTGACGCCCTGGTAGAAACCACTCCGGTCAATTACCAGACCGGGGAGCCGGCCCTGACCTATCTCCGGGATGCGCTGAGGGGCGGGATGCATGCCATCACAGCCAATAAGGGGCCGGTGGTGCACGGCTACCGGGAGCTCTCCAGCCTGGCCCATCGGAACCGGGTGCACTTTTATTTTGAGTCCGCGGTGATGGACGGCGCCCCGGTATTTTCAATTGCCCGCTGCGGCCTGCCTGGTGCAGTTGTGAGCGGCTTTTCAGGGATCTTGAATTCAACTACCAACCTGATCCTTTCCCGCATGGAACGCGGTGAGACCCAGGCTGAAGCCATCGCCTACGCCCAGTCGATAGGCATCGCTGAATCCGATCCCAGCGGCGATTTGGACGGCTGGGATGCTGCCGTGAAAGTCGCTGCCCTGGCCACAGTGCTGATGGACATACCCCTCACTCCAGACCAGGTCCAGCGAACAGGCATCCGGGGATTAACCCCTGATCTGATCCAGGACGCCGCTGAAAAAGGCCAGCGCTGGAAGCTGGTTTGTTCTGCTGAGCGGGACTCCAGCAGTCCCCTGGGAATATCTGCCGCTGTTCAGCCGCTCCTGGTCAGCCCGGAATCCCAGCTCTACAACATCACCGGCACATCCGCTCTGCTGGAAATAACCAGCGACGTGCTGGGAACTCTGACCCTGATCGAGGACGATCCCTCTCCCCGTACTACAGCCTACGGTCTGCTAGCCGATTTACTTAACGCCTTTAGGAATTGAAAATTGAAGATTGAAGATTAAATATTCAATCTTCAATGGCTATCACCGCCCCCACACCCACACGGATGAAATCCTCACTAAAAGCATTCCGGAACATGCCGATGGCCCGGTCGCCGGTGCAGTGGCAGGGGGCAACGTATTTAACGCCCAACCGCTGGAATTCCTTGATGATGGAACTCACCCTGGCATCACTGGCACTCCCCAGATGGAATCCACCCACTACCAGGTAAATATCTTCTTTGTACTGGCGTTTCGCTTCCAGCACCATGTTGTCCACACCGGGATGGGCGCACCCGGTGATGACAACCAGCCCCCTGGTGGTGTCGATCACCAGAGCCTGCTCAGGAGGCGGTCCGGGCATTTCCCCAGTCGTGTAGATCCGGTCAGCGATTTTGGTTCCGGGCCGGCACTCGATCAGCCGGGCCCGGGCGCTCAGCTGGTTTTTGAATGCGGTTGAAAAAGAGGGTGGAACGTAAATGTCCGGATCCGCCCCTGCTGCGAGCAAAGCCTGCAGACCGCCGGTGTGGTCACTGTGTTCATGAGACAGGACCACTTTCTGGATTTCAGCGGGATCGATATCCAGAGCTGCCAGATTGGAAAGCAGGATAGTCCCGGATCCACCAGTATCAAAGAGCACGAGCTGATCCTGGTAAGCAACCAGCGCAGAAAACCCCCAGGCATTCTCCAGGCCGGCTTTATAGGCGTAATTGTCATAGACGATGGTGATGGTGATCATATCCTCTCTTCCCCCGGCTTCCTCTTCTGGCAGCGGCGACGGCAGGGGAGTGACAGTTGGGGTGGGCAGTGGTGTGTTCGTAGGCGGCACAGAGGTTTGAGTTGGAATGGCTTTGGAAAGCGAGTTGCCTGCTGACGAGAGGGCAGCTTCGCAACCAGAAAGGATACTAACCAGCAGAATTCCCACTAGAATCAGCCCAACCAGTTTTGTTTTCTTCTCCATCAGACGCTGTTCCTGATATGCATTAATTATACGACTCTCGTTTCACAGACAAACCCGGATTCTTCAGTCTTTTCTACTATCCCTCACCTTACAGGGCTGTAATAACCGGCGGGGACCGGGCTGGAGGGTTATTTCTTTGATTATAATGAAAGTGCTTTTCAGGTCATCCCGCTGGAACTCCGAGCCAGCGGTCAGGAATTATGAAATCAACGATCACTTCCTCTCCCCGACAGAAAAAGAGTTTGCTGGAGTTTACCGCCCGATTTGGCAGGGCAATCACCAGCGGACCGGTCCTGGTTGGGTTGAACTTGATCCTGCTGGGAGGATTCCTGGGCTTTTTCCTGCTCTCCCAGCAGCCCAAGCCCGGCCGGGCTGCTGAGATTTTACCTCCTACCTTTTCTCCCGGAACCGACCTGCTGCGCAAGACACCCACCCCGCTCCCTGCTCCTCCGGACATCAGCCCATCCCCAACCGGCCCAATCTCAACCGCGACTGCCACCCCCACACTCCCGGCCAGCCCCCTGCCGACCCTGCCTGCCAGTGCCAGCATCGCCGGGATCAAAGGCCATAAGCAATCCATGCCGCTCAGCTGCGAAGCCCGCTCAGCCGTTGACTGGGCAGCTTACTTTGGCACCGAGATCGATGAGGGGAAATTCTTCGCCGGTCTGCCGGTGGACGACAATCCCGAAGTGGGTTTTGTCGGTGATGTCTTCGGGAGCTGGGGGCAGATTCCCCCGGAGGATTACGGGGTGCATGCCAGACCCATCGCCCAGCGCCTGCGGGAATTCGGACTGAACGCCAAACACATCCGCCATATGACCATAGAGGAACTGAAGCGGGAAGTTGCCGCTGGAAGGCCGGTCATCGTCTGGGTGGTGGGGCACGTCAACCGGGGCACGCCCGTTCCCTACACCTCCTCCAGCGGTGATGTGACCACAGTGGCAAAGTTCGAACACACCGTGATAGTCATCGGATATACAGAAACCAAGATCACCGTGATGGACGGAGCCAGGATTTATTCCATCTACCAGGGAGAATTCAGCAAATCCTGGGATGTGCTTGAGAATCAGGCAGTGGTCTGGATCGATTGATCGCGGGTTTACCCCCTGTTACTCTGCTCGAAAGCAATGATGCGGGCTTTCAGTTCTACGCCCTCCCCCCCACTGTAGCCAGTCAGGCTGCCGTCCGAACCAACCACCCTGTGGCAGGGAATCACCAGCGGGGTCTGGTTCCTTTTTTCCGCCTGACCGACGGCCCGGGCAGCCCGGGGCCTGGCGATAGCTGCCGCAATCTGGCCATAGGAGCGGGTTTCCCCGTAGGGGATCCGCTGGGTTTCCTTCAACACAGCCTGCTGGAAGGGAGTATAAACACTCCAATCGATTGGCAGAGAGAATGACCGCAGCTCCCCCGCCAGATAGCTCTGGATCTGGGCAGTGAAAAGCTCCGTTTCCGTCTCTGAAAAGACAAAAACCCCATCAGCGAAATTTTGATTGGCGAACAGGAAATCCTGCCTGCTCTTCACATCCAGGCCCAGGCAGAGCAGTCCCCGGCTGGAAACCGCCACGCCCACCAGGCCCAGCCAATCCGTTTCAATCAAATTCAGATAGACAGTCACTGCCATAGTTTTCCCTCCGGAGAACGCCAGAACCAGTAATTTCAGTATACCATGCCTGAAAAAACGCCTGATCGTAGGGAAAGCGTAGGGAAAGCGTCAGATAACCGTCATGCAAGCAAAGTCACAGAGTGCTAAACTGATAGCAGGTAGAAATTTCTCTTCTTCTCCTCCTTAGAGAGAGTCGGGTATGGCGCGCCCGGCTCTCAATATTTAAGGGAACAGGCACCACGATTCAGGGGGAAGGCAGCAAGAAGGCTTAGCGACCTCTCCTGCAAATTTTTAAGGTAAGAGAGCCACCAATCGAGCTCCCGGGGGGTGAAATCAGGTCATTCGAGCGTATAATAGGATCAGTTCAGAAAAACCATATTCTTATCCGTAAACCTTATGTCCTTTGCACATCTCCACGTACATACCGAATACTCCATCCTGGACGGGTTCAGCAACATCAAGAAGCTGGTCCAGCGGGCCAAGGAAATGGATATGCCAGCCCTGGCGATCACAGACCACGGCACCATGTTTGGCGTGGTTGATTTCTACCATGCCGCCATGGAAGCCGGGATCAAACCCATCATTGGTGTGGAAGGCTATCTCGCCGCCCGGGGTATGAAAGACCGCGATCCCCAATTTGACAAGCGCTCCTCCCATCTGCTGCTGTTGGCGGAAAACCAGACCGGGTACAAAAACCTGCTGAAAATAGCCTCAGCCGCCCAGCTGCAGGGCTTTTATTATTTTCCCCGCATTGACCATGATTTTCTAGCAGCCCATTCTGAAGGACTTATCGTAACTTCCGGCTGCCTGGCTGCGGAAATTCCCCGCGCTATCAAACAGGGGAATCTGGAGCAGGCCCGCAAGAAACTGGACTGGTATTATGAGGTCTTTGGACCGGACAACTTTTACCTCGAACTCCAGGAGCATGACATCCCGGAGCTAAAAGACATCAACCGTGCCCTGGTAGAAATGGGACCCCGCTACAATGCCAAATTTGTGGCCACCAATGACGTGCACTACATCAACCCGGAGGATGCGGCCCTGCAGGACGTTCTGCTGGCCATTCAGACCGGAAAGATCCTCAGCGACCCCAACCGGATGCGGATGACCGACGAATCCTATTATCTGCGCTCCCCCGAAGAGATGCGGACCATTTTTTCCGAGGTACCGGGAGCGATAGAAAACACGCTGCTGATCGCAGAGCGCTGCAGCGTTGACCTGGGATTCAAGGAATATCATCTACCGAATTTCCCCGTTCCGGAAGGCAAAACCGCCCAGGGCTACCTGAGAGAGCTCTGCAAAGCTGGCCTGCGAAAACGCTACCAGGACCGTGCTGACGAACCTCAAATCAGGGAGCGGCTGGATTATGAGCTGGATATCATCCACACCATGGGATTCGACGCCTATTTCCTGATCGTCTGGGATCTGATCAAACACGCCCAGCAGAATGGGATCTGGTACAACGCCCGCGGGTCTGCGGCCGGCTCGATTGTCTCCTACTCACTGGAGATCACCCCGATTGATCCCCTGGAGCACAACCTGATCTTTGAGCGCTTCCTGAATCCCGGCCGGATATCCATGCCGGATATCGACCTGGACTTCCCGGACGACAGGCGGGCGGAAATGATGCACTACTGCGCCGAAAAATACGGCCACGACAAAGTCGCCCAGATCATCACCTTCGGGACCATGAAAGCCCGGGCGGCGATCCGCGATGTCGGCCGGGTGATGGACATTCCCCTCCAGGAAGTCGACCGGGTTGCCAAGGCGATTCCCAATGCGCCTCCGATGAGCATCGAGGAAGCCCTGGAGAACTCACCCGAGTTCAAGCAGCTCTACAACGACGCTCCTTATCTGCAAGCGCTGATTGACACCGCCAAGGGAGTGGAGGGCACCGTCCGCAATGCCGGGACTCATGCCGCCGGGGTGGTTGTCACCGACCGTCCAGTAGAGGAATACACCCCTTTGCACAGACCAACGGGTAATATCAGCGACAGCCCGATAGATACCGTCACCCAGTACGAAATGTCGGTGGTTGATAAGCTGGGGCTGCTAAAAATCGACTTTCTGGGCCTTTCCACTCTGACCATTATGGCTCTGGCCAGCAAGTTCATCGAAGAAAGACACGGGGTCAAGCTCACTCTCAGTAACATACCGGTTGATGATCCAGAAACCTTTGAGCTGATCGGACGGGGGGAAACCATCGGCCTCTTCCAGGTGGAAAGCTCAGGCATGCGGCGCTACCTTAAAGAGATGAAGCCCACCCGGTTGGAGCACATGATCGCCATGGTAGCGCTCTACCGGCCAGGTCCGATGGATTTCATCCCTGACTACATCGACCGCATGCACAAGCAGCAGGAGATCAGCTACCGCCATGAAGGTCTGATCCCTATTTATGAGGAAACCTTTGGCATCCCGGTTTACCAGGAACAGATCATGCACAGCGCGGTAGCTATCGCTGGCTACACGCCTTCTGAATCCGACAGCCTCCGCAAAGCCGTCGCCAAGAAGAAAGTTGAAGAGCTCAATAAACACAAGAAAAAATTCATCGAGGGAGCAGTAGAACGCGGACTGGACCGCCAGACCGCCGAGGACATCTTCGCTGACTGGGAAAAATTCGCCCGCTATGGGTTTAACAAAGCCCATGCGGCGGATTACGGGCTGATCTCCGTTCAGACAGCCTATCTCAAAACCCACTACCCGGTGGAATACATGACCGCGCTGCTGACGGTATATCAGAGCAATACCGACAAAGTGACCCTCTACGCCTCGGAATGCCGCCAGATGGGCATCGATATACTGCCGCCCAACATCAACTTCAGCTGCTGGGGCTTTACCATCGAAGACAGCCCCAGTGGAGAAAACTGCATCCGCTTCGGTCTGGGAGCGGTCAAGAATGTCGGTGAAGGGCCGGTTGAGGAGATCATCAGAGGACGGGGCGAGGGGCCTTTCCAGGATATCAATGATTTCCTGCGCCGGGTGGACCTGCGCAAGGTTGGCAAACGGGCACTGGAATCCCTGATCCAGGTAGGTGCCCTGGATGATTTCGGAGGCCGCCTGCCCCTGCTGGAATCCATGGACCGCATCCTGGCGATCAGTTCATCCAATTTCCAGGCCGCGGACGCCGGCCAGATCTCGATGTTCGGGGACGCTACCGGTCTGACAGAAACCATCAATCTTCCTCAAGTAAATACCGAGATCAACCGGCGCGCTCAGCTGGATTGGGAAAGGGAGCTGCTCGGACTTTATGTTTCTGACCATCCCCTCAGCACGGTGCTGGACAGCCTGAAGCAGCACGTCAGCCACTTCGCCCAGGATCTGCAAGAGGCCAAACCAGGTGAGCGGGTGAGAGTGGCCGGCCTGGTCACGAAAATCCGCCAGCACCAGACCAAGAACGGCAAACCGATGGCTTTTGCCACCATCGAGGACATTCAAGGTACCATAGACCTGGTGATTTTCCCCAGAACCTGGCAGAAGTACGGAGAGCTGGTCCGCTTTGATGAGATCATCTACGTTAAAGGAAAAGCCGATTCCAACGGAGGTGACACCAAGGTGCTGGTTGACCAGGTAGCCACCAGCATCACCCAGATAGAAGCGGTATCCGAATCTCCCCAGCCTGTTCCCGAACCAACAATTGAGGCCAGTTCCCGGCCAGCCCGTCAAACCCCGGAAGCCCCGGAAAGTGGTCCAGCCCTGGAAGCACCCCCACCTTTTGAGGGAGAAAACCCAGAACAGGCTGAGCCAGAATACGTTTCCCCAGCTCCCCCACCACGGGAAGAGGAACAAACCGGGACCCCTCCCCGACCGGAAAAGCCAGCCCAACCTGAACGGGAGCGAGACCTGCAGGAGGAAGAGGCCCCGGATACACCCGAACATCCAACCCCCTCCCAGCAGGAAGAGGCTTCTCAGCCAGCTGCCGAAAGCCCGGGATCCATCAACCTTGATGAAGATGCCACTTATCTGATCACAGTGATCCTCAAGAACCGCGGGGACACCATGCGTGACAAACTCAGGCTGCGTCAGGTCTATGGCACGCTGATCAGCTATCCAGGCAAGGACCGCTTTGCTTTCCAGATCATTGAGAACGATCAGACCCACCTGCTGGAATTCCCCAACGCCTCCACAAAGATCAGTAAGCCGCTGATCAATCAGCTCAGGGATATGCTGGGCAGGGAGAATGTCCAGGTGGAGAAATACTTGATCTAAAGGATCCCCTCACTACGCAAGTGAAGAAAAAAGACCGGGAAGACCCGGTCTTTTGATTGATGCAGAGGGTTCATTTCCATTTGCCGGGTCCCGGCTGGGCCAGCACTCTGGCTATCGGCCGCAGATCCATCCACCACTGTGTTTTTGGCCGGCCAAATTCCTGGTCTGCCAACCTGGGATAATCCGCCATTTCGGTGAACTGGATCTTCCCCCCCTCCAGGCCGATAAAGACTTGGCTGGGGTTCCCTTCCCGGAGGCGGTCCAGCAGGAAATCGATGCTGTGAACTGCTAATTTTGTTCCTTGAACGCGGTCAAAGGGTGAGGGGTTTCCTCCTTGCTGCAAGTGACCCAGGATTGCCTGGCGGACATCAAAAGCCTCTTTGCCTTCCACCTCAAAAAGCCGCACCATGAAATCGGTGGTGTATACCGGGTGGGCGCTTTCATTGCGTACCAGCAATCCCAGCCTCTTTCCCCCACTGAAACCGGTCACCAGATGGTCAACGTCATCCTGTAAGTCATGGAGGGTGATACCCTCCTCGTGGATATATACCCGCTCTGCACCAGTTGCCAGACCACCCATCAGCGCCAGATAACCGCAGTAGCGGCCCATGGTCTCGACCACAAAACATCGCCGGGAAGCGACCGCGGATTGTTTGATCTGATCTACCGCCCAGACGATGCTGTTCAAAGCAGTATCAGCACCAATGCTTAATTCTGAACCTGGGCGGTCATTGTCGATCGTCGTTGGTAGGCAGACGATCGGAATCTGGAAATTGGGGTAATCCTTCTGGCGGCGGTAAATCTCATAAGCCCCTTCATAACCAGCCTCACCCCCAATGATCAGCAGGGCGTCTATACCCTGCTCCTCGATGGTCCGGGCAACGCGATAATAATCTCCTTCAGCAGGCAAGCTGCGGTTGGTGCCAAATTCAGCTCCTCCCAGGCCAACCAGGCCGCGCACATCCATCCAGGACAGCTCTTTCAGATCACCTTTGATCAATCCCGGAAATCCATTGTAAACCCCCAGCATGGTCTGCCCCTGATCGGATCCCCAGCGGACAGCTGCTCTGATGACCGTATTCATACCCGGAGCAGGAGCACCTGAGTGCATGACCGCAATGCGGTAGTTATCCCCGTTGGCTTTTCGAGGTTTCGGCTCTGCCTGAAGCAGGGTCTGCAGGATGTTATAGGTGTTCTGAAACCCTTCCCCGCGCAGCTCGAACACTTTTTCGTAATCATGCACCTTCATGAAATCGGAGATCTTTCGGGTCGAATCGACACATTCCAGTAAAGGTGAACTTTCCACCCGGTTGCCTCTCATTCCGATCAACTGGGGAGGATCCTCCGGTTTGGCCTCCAGAAGTGTTTTCACCGCCGCATGGCCCAGCAGAGTACCCAGGTTGCGGTCAAATGCTGTTGGAGAACCTCCTCGCTGATAATGGCCGAGGACCGTGATCCTGGTGTCTTCCCCCAGCTTTTCCTCTAGGGTGGTTTTGACTTCCTGGCTGGTAATGGGATTACCATCCCGATCCACAGCGCCTTCAGCGACGATCACAATTGAATCCCGCCGACCAGCATCCCGGCCGGCCTTGAGTGCTGCACACATTTCGTCGCGCCAGGTGTCCGGTTCAGGAGGTACTTCGGGAATAAACAGCCAGTCCGCTCCGGATGCCAGAGCACCCATCATCGCCAGATAGCCGCAGTTCCTGCCCATCACCTCCACCACAAAGCTGCGCTGATGGCTGGAAGCCGTACTGGTGATGATATCAACAGCATCTGTGATGCGGGTCAACGCAGTGTCAGCCCCGATGGTCATATCGGTCCCGTACATATCGTTATCGATCGAGCCAGGCAGGCCGACAAACAGCAGATGGGGATGTTCCTCGGCACTGTCCTCCGGTATCTCACCGGACTCGATCAATTCCTCCAGCAGTGACGACCATTCTGAGCTGAAAATCGCCGCCCCGGTCAGGCTTCCATCACCTCCAATGATGATCAGGCCGTCAATATGGTGGCTGACCAGGTTTTTAGCCGCCCTCCTCCGGCCTTCGCGGGTTCGAAACTTGGCACAGCGGGCAGTACCGATCACTGTCCCTCCCCGCTGGAGTATGCCGCCCACAGAATCCCAGTTCAGCTCCTGGATCATGTCGCCCCCCTCAACCATGCCCTGGTAGCCCTCGCGGATGCCGTAAATGCCAATACCCATATCAAGAGAAACCCGCACAGCAGAGCGCAGGGCTGCGTTCATACCGGGCGCATCACCCCCGCTGGTCAGTATGCCAATTTTATGCATTGGATAACCCGTACCTTTATCAGTAATTCAGCTATTTTTCCAACCCTACTTCAGCATGGGGATTTTTATACCATACCGCTTGGCTGCCGCAATGGCCTGCTCGTATCCGGCGTCAGCGTGGCGGGCAATTCCCAGACCTGGATCGGTGGTCAGGACACGTTCCAGGCGGCGGGCGGCCGCTTCCGTGCCATCCGCGACGATCACCTGGCCGGCATGCTGACTGTAGCCGATGCCCACGCCACCCCCATGGTGGAAGGAAACCCAGCTCGCCCCTCCCACCGCGTTGATCAAGGCATTCAATATCGGCCAGTCGCTGATTGCGTCGCTTCCATCTTTCATGCCTTCTGTTTCCCGGTTCGGAGAAGCCACCGAGCCAGAATCCAGATGATCGCGGCCGATCACTATCGGGGCGGAAACCTCACCATCCGCTACCAGCTTGTTAAATGCCAGTCCCGCCTTCGCCCGCTCTCCATAACCCAACCAGCAGATGCGCGAGGGCAATCCCTGGAAGGGAACACGCTCGCGGGCCATCTTAATCCAGCGCTTGAGGTGCTGGTCTTCCGGGAAAAGTTCCAGGATCAGCTCATCCGTCCGGTAGATGTCCTCCGGGTCGCCGGAGAGGGCCACCCAGCGGAAGGGGCCTTTGCCCTCGCAGAACAGGGGCCTGATATAGGCAGGCACGAAACCCGGGAAATCAAAGGCGTTCTTGAGACCCTGATTGTAGGCCTGCTGGCGGATATTATTGCCATAGTCGAACACCACTGCGCCGCGCTTCTGCATATCCAGCATAGCCTGCACATGATCGACCATGGAGTCCAGGGACAGCTGGCGGTATCTGGCAGGATCAGATTCCCGCAAGGCAGCGGCTTCTTCCACGCTGAATCCCTTGGGAACATAGTTCAGAGCATCATGGGCTGAGGTTTGGTCAGTGACCACATCGGGAATCACATCTCTCCTGACAAGCTCCGGGAGCACCTCTGCAGTGTTTCCAACCAACCCGATCGAAATTGCTTTGCCGTTTTCTTTATAATCCTGGATCTTCTTCAGAGCCTCGTCGAGGTCGTCCAGCACCTCATCCACATAGCCAATCTGCAGCTTACGCTGGGCGTGGGCCGGGTTCACCTCCACAATTAATCCTGCTCCCTCATTCATGGTAATGGCCAGCGGCTGGGCTCCGCTCATCTCTCCCAACCCACCGGTAAGCACGAACTTCCCCTTCAGGGAAGGCCAGCCCTGCTGCCTTGCCAGGGAGCCCAGGGTCTCGTAAGTCCCCTGGAGTATGCCCTGAGTTCCAATGTAGATCCAGGACCCGGCTGTCATCTGGCCGTACATCATCAGCCCTTTGGCTACCAGCTCGTCAAAATACTCCTGGTTAGCCCAGAAGGGAACCAGGTTGGAGTTGGCGATCAGCACCCGGGGGGCATCGGTGTGTGTTCGGAAAACCGCCACCGGTTTACCAGATTGGACCAGCAAGGTCTCATCTTCCTCCAGATTAACCAGGCTGTCCAGGATGGCGTCAAATGCGTCCCAGTTCCTTGCTGCTCTACCACTACCGCCGTAAACTATCAGATGATCAGGGTCGCCAGCGACATCTGGATCCAGGTTGTTTTGGATCATCCGGTAAGCAGCTTCAATTATCCAATTCTTACAGGTCAATTTGCTTCCGCGTGGTGCGTGTACTTCTCGGGGACCAGACATAATCAGCTCCTTCCATCCTGCGAATGAATACTTCAATATTCCTATTATATATCAACTGCGCCCAGCGGGATTATTCCAAATTCCGGGCTCCTTAAAAAGCTGGTGGCATCCACCCTTATCAAGGAAAAGTCAGCCTAAAGCGGCCGGTAAATTCGCCCAAACAGGGACTGGTATGGTAAGATGTGGCTGGAATAATTGTGACTGCAAGTATCTGACAGAAAGGAATATACATGAAGAACATCTGTGTTGTCGGGGTCGGATATGTGGGGATCATTACCGCAGCTTGTTTTGCTGATCTGGGGAACAAGGTCGTTGCCCTGGATATCGATGTGGAAAAGATTGAGGGCTTGAAAAAGGGCATCATGCCCATCTACGAGCCCGGTTTAAAGGAACTGGTTGACCGCAACGTCCTGGCTAACAGGCTTTCCTTTACGAGCTCCTATGCTGAAGGTTTGCGGGATGCCGAATTCGTCTTTATCGCTGTGGGCACACCTTCCGGGGTGGATGGCGAAGCCGATCTGCAGTACGTTGCCGCGGCAGCCCGCTCCATCGCCGATAATATCAAAGAAGGATTGATCATCATCAACAAATCCACTGTCCCGGTTGGAACAGGGGATTGGGTTTCTGATATCATCCGGGAGCAGAACCCCGATGCGGGCAAGTTCTCAGTAGTTTCCTGTCCAGAATTCCTGCGGGAAGGCTCTGCCATTGGCGACTTCATGCAGCCCCACCGTATCGTAGTTGGCTCACTGGATCCAGACGCTTCCGACAAAGTAGCTCAGCTTCACCTTCCGCTGCGGGCTCCGATTGTAGTAACCGATCTGCGAACAGCGGAGATGATCAAATATGCTTCCAATGCCTTCCTGGCTACCAAGATATCTTTTATCAACGAGATCGCCAATATCTGTGAGGACCTGGGCGCAGACGTGATGGAAGTATCCAACGGTATGGGATTTGATCCCCGGATCGGACCATCTTTCCTGAACGCCGGGATTGGTTACGGGGGATCCTGCTTCCCGAAAGACGTCAAGGCCCTGGCCTACATGGCTGAAAAAGCCGGCCGGCATCCCAAATTACTGAACTCTGTCATGGAGATCAACACCTGCCGCCGGGAGATGGCTGTTGACCAGGTGAAATCCCTGCTGGAGGACAAGAATCTGACTGGCAAGACAATTGGCTTGCTGGGTTTATCGTTCAAACCCAATACAGATGACATGCGCGACGCTCCTTCGATCACCATTGCCAACCTGCTGGTCGCGGAAGGTGCGGTTGTCAAAGCTTTTGATCCCATCGCCATGGAAGAAGCTGCCAAACTGCTGCCTGGCATTGAAATGACCACCAGCCCCTACGAACTAGCAGAGGGCTGTGACGCCCTAATCGTCAATACCGAATGGAATGAGTTCCGCCAGCTGGACCTCAAGCGCATCAGGGACGCCATGAAATCCCCCCTGCTCTTCGACGGCCGGAATATCTATGACCCGGAAAAAATGGTCAATTTGGGCTTCCGCTACCGCGGGGTAGGCCGGGGCTACAACGGTTCCTGAGCCAAATGAACGCTGTCAACGGCGCGGTCAATTAGAAAGGCAAACGCTAAAGATGGGGAAAATCCCCGAACACCCCCGAGTTATCGACTACGAAAACTCCGATTACCAGACCAGCTTCTGGGAAGAAGGCGGTAGGGAGTATGAGGACCGCTGTGAGCAAATCGCTCTGAAGCGGCTGCTGCCAGACCAGGGAAATCTGCTGCTGGAGATTGGCGCAGGAGCGGGCAGAAATACCCCCCGCTACCGGGGTTATCAGCGGATCGTTCTGCTGGATTATTCACTCACCCAGCTCCAGCAAGCTCAGAGCTATCTTGGAAGAGGAGAATCCTATATATACGTTGCCGGGGATGTTTACCAATTACCTTTCATCGATGGGCTGTTTGACGGCAGCACGATGATCCGCACCCTGCACCACATGCAGGACCCACTAGCCGCTCTCCAGCAAGCCCGCCGGGTCTTAAAACCCGGCAGCCCCTTCATCCTGGAATACGCTAATAAGCAGAATCTGAAAGCTATCCTGCGCTATTGGCTGGGACAGCAGGATTGGAATCCTTTCTCACTCGAAGCCGTTGAATTCACCGATCTGAATTACGATTTTCATCCCCGCAGGATCCGCCAGTGGCTGACTGAGGCAGGCTTTAAGTTACAAAAGCAGCTCACCGTTTCCCATTTCCGGATCGATTTTCTCAAGAAAACCCTGCCGGCACGTCTGCTGGCAGCTCTTGATGGTATTTTTCAGCTCACAGGAAGATGGTGGCAGCTGTCACCCAGTGTCTTCACCCGCAGCACGGCAGGTGGTCCCGGACCCTCAGCCGCTGTCAAGGGTTTCTTCCAGTGCCCTGCCTGTGGAACTGCCCTGCCAGATGTGCAGGACCAGGCGGAATGGCTGGAGTGCCCCTCCTGTGGAAAGACCTACCCGATCCTGGATGGGATTTACGACTTCCGCAGGGGCTAAGTCCCTTTGAGGGACTTAGCCCCTGGATTCTCACCAGCTGCGCAGCTGGGCGCCCAGTTCTTTTTCTAACCTGCGGACTATCTTGTTGCGGATCGCCAAGACCTCTTTGTCGGTTAAAGTCTTCTCTGGATGCTGGTAAACCAGGTTGTACGCCAGACTCTTTTTGCCTTCCCCGACCTGCTCGCCACGGTAGACGTCGAACAAACGCACCTCTCGAAGGGTCTTTCCTCCCGTTTGACGGATGAGGGCTTCTACATCCCCAGCAGGCACCTGTCCATCAACCACCAGTGCCAGGTCTTCCAGGACCGGCGGCTGATCGGGAATAGGCTCCACCTCGAAGAGCTGGTCTACACCCTTGATCAAAGCGGCTATATCGAGTATCGCTGCCGGCAGAGGCCGGTCCTGTAAGCGATAATTCCTTTTAACCTGGGGGTGAATTTCGCCTATATAACCCACTGCAACCCCGGAGGCCTCTATTCTGGCCGACTTTCCGGGGTGAAAACCAGGGAACTCATCCGGTAAATATTTAACTGCGCTGATGTGCAGATCTGCCAGCAGCTCATCAAGGATCCCCTTCAAATCATAAAAATCCATTGGTTCCGAATCGGTGGACAGCCAGGAAGGAAGCGTCCTCGATCCGCTCAGGCACAGCCCCAGTTTGGTGATCTCCTGGATTTCAGCGCCTTCCTCAGTTGGCAGGAACTCCGGCCCAATCTCAAACAGAGCAATGCGTTCCCGTTGGCGGTGATTCTTCGCAACCACCTCCAGCAAGGAAGCCAGCAGATTCCTGCGCATGACCGTTTTGTCAGCGCTGATCGGGTTGGCCAGTTCCAGATAATCAGGAAACTCATCACCCTCTTCCGGGGGAAGAGCTTTGCGCTCAATTTCAGGCGAAGTCATTCGGTAGCTGACAATTTCCTGCAGGCCGAGGCCAACCAGTTTGTCCCGGATCTTTTCCTCCAGCTCCAATCCATGGTTGCCAACCTGTGGCGGAAGGGCGTCGCTCAGGTTAGTCTCCGGAATTTTGTCATATCCGTATATGCGGGCGATTTCCTCCATCAGATCAGCCTTGCCGATCATGCCTTTTCCAATATCCAGGCGGTGAGGTGGGGTCTTGACCAACAGCTGGTCTTCATTAACCTCCACGTTAAAATCAAGCTTCTGCAGCAGATCAGCGATCTCCCGAAGTGTCAGGTCCAATCCCAGCCAGCGCTGAACATCTCTGGAGGTGAGTATCACCTCCGGGTCTTCCGGCGGGAGCGGGTATTCATCCACCAAACCCCGGGCGACTTTTCCGCCAGTCCATCTGCGCATCCACTCCAAACAGCGCAGCACTCCCTGGGGAGCGAGCTCAGGGTGCACGCCCCGCTCAAAACGGTATGCCGCCTCTGACGGCAGCCCCTGAGAGGCAACGGTCCGTCGGATATTGACATAATTCCAGGAAGCCCCCTCCAGGAGCACACTGACGGTTTGCGGGGTCACTTCCGACTCAGCCCCACCCATCACACCCGCCAGCGAGAGCGGGCCTGCCTGGTCAGTGACCAGCACGGTGAAATCATCCAGCTTCCTCTCCACATCATCCAGGGTGGTGAGGGTTTCCCCCTGCTCAGCCCGGCGGGTGATGATCAGGGGTGTTTTCCCACCAGCGCGCTGGACCAGCACATCGTAATCAAAAGCGTGCAGCGGCTCACCGATCTCGAGCATGGTGTAGTTGGTGGCATCCACCAGAGCATCAATCGGCCGCACGCCAGCCAGCTTCAATCTCAGCTGAACCCAATAGGGACTGGGCTGGATGGACACGTTCTCGATCAGGCCCAGGACAAAGCGGGGATTGTCCTCTGGATTGGTTATTTTTACGGCAGCTTTCCCCTTAATGGGATCACCTTCCATGAGCGGATTCAGCTCCGGTGGCTTCAAACTCGCCCCAGTGATGGCAGCTACCTCACGGGCAACCCCGAAGACACTGGCAGCTCGCGCGATATTGGGAGTGATGGCAATGTCCAGCACCGCGTCCCCGAGATATTCCACCAGGGGTTTCCCGGTGGGCGCGTCCGGATCGAGCAGGATGATACCCTCATGCTCATCCGAGATGCCCAGCTCTCTTTCTGAACAGGCCATTGAATAGGATTCCACCCCGCGGATCTTTTTTCTCTTCAAAGTGGTAGTAGCGTTGGGATCGGATTCGTTATAAGCGTCGATGATGGTCGCCCCTTCCCGGGCATAAGCCACTTTGAGGGGGGGATCCAGCTCTCCCTTTCCTTTATAGGGGAAAAGATTGGGTGCCCCGGTGAGCACAGTATGCTCCTTTTCCCCATCGTCAAGGCGGCAGAGAACCAGCCGGTCAGCGTTAGGATGAGGCATCACCTCCCGCACCTCACCGACCACGATCTCTTCCGGCCCCCAGGGGATCCCGGTGACTTTGGTTTCCTGCTTCTTGCCTTCCGGTCGTTGCAGTCCCACATAGCGGATCTCCTCAACCTCCAACCCCGCCAGGGTCAGTTTATGAGCCAGCTCTTCGATAGGCAGGGATATTTCCACAAATTCTTTCAGCCATGAGATAGGTACTTTCATCGTTCAGATCCTTTCAGTGATATTTGCCACTCAAGATTCTGGCTCACGTTAAAACTGCTCCAGAAAACGCAGATCGTTGGCCCAAAAATAACGGATATCCTCAATATGGTGGCGCATCATGGTGATGCGCTCCGGACCCATACCAAAGGCGAATCCGGAATATACTTCCGGGTCAAAACCGCCATTCTCAAGCACTACGGGGTGGACCATCCCACAGCCCAGGATTTCCAGCCAACCAGTCCCCTTGCAGACCGAACAGCCCTGACCACCGCATAGAAAACAGCCCACATCCATCTCCGCGCTGGGCTCTGTGAAGGGAAAGTGGGAAGCCCGAAAGCGGGTTTTGACGTCCTGCCCGAACATCCGGCGGGCAAAATTACTGAGAGTGCCTTTTAAATCGCCAAAGGTTATTCCCTTACCAACAGCCAGCCCTTCCACCTGGTTGAACTGGATCTCCGAGCGGGAAGTGATCTGCTCATAACGGTAGCACATGCCCGGGAGGATGATGCGAATAGGAGGGGGATCCTCAGGATACTTTCGGTTGTGCTCTCGCATAGCATGGATCTGACCAGGAGAGGTATGGGTGCGCATCATCAGCGGATTATCAGCCCTATCCCTCTCAGATTTGAGGAAGAAAGTGTCTTGCATGTCCCGGGCAGGATGATGGGGCGGAAAGTTAAGCAGCTGAAAATTGACCAGGTCGGTTTCCACTTCCTGGGACCGGTAAATCTGGAATCCCATATCACCGAAGATCCGGTAAATCTCCCGCAGCGTCTGCGTGGTTGGATGAAGCCTGCCGCTGGTGATGCTTCTTCCGGGCAAGGTGACATCGATCTTCTCCCCAGCCAGGGATTCCTGGATGCGGCGCGCTTCCAGCTGGGCCGCTTTTTCCCCGGAGGATTTCTCCAGGGCAAGTTTTACCTGGTTGGCAGCCTTCCCAACCAGCGGTTTTTCCTCTTTAGACAGTGAAGCCAGGCTTTTAAAGACATCCATCAGCGCAGAGCTCCGACCCAGATACTTGGTCTGCCATTTATCCAGGGCATCCAGGGAATCCACTTCCTCCAGCGCCCTGAGCGCCTCCTGCTGGATGCCTTTCAATTTTTCCTGCATAGAACCTCCTCAGCTTTTCAACTCCGAAAATACGGACATTTCGGATCCTAAAAAGAAAAACCCGCCCCACAAAGGGACGGGGTTCACCCGTGGTACCACCCAATTTAGCCAGGATCTGGCTCACTTATCCCAACGGCAGCATCAGTAACACTGCGATTGGTTCCCCGGTTAACGGTGGGGCAGCGGCTCAAACTACTAGGTTTCCCTTTCCCCTGAGCACTCGGGAGTGAACTTCCCCTGATTGGCAGTCCGCAACGGGGTCTCAGTCTCTGCCCCATTTTCCCTGTCAGCACCAATCAGCGTACTTTTCTCCGTCTGCGATTTGACTATTTACTATTATCCTCTAATTATGAATAAAAAAACCGTTCTGTCAAGACCCACTGGCAGATTGCCCTGACAGCTGGATGGAAATATTAGCTGGCCTTAATCAAGATCATCCTCAAAATATGGGTCTAAATGGCTGTCCAGAGCTTCTTCCAGGCAGCCAAACACAAAAGCTGTCAGATGGGCGATGAACTGGAGCACAGCCAGATCCTGTTCGTTAAAACAATCCTCCGAAAGGGCATTCACCACTTCCATCACACCCAGCACCCGGTTGCCTGCCATCAGCGGCACGGCCATCAGGCTCTGGGTATGAAAACCGATCGATTGGTCAACTGCTGATATCCAGCGGCTGTCCTTTCTGACATCAGGAACCAGGGCTGCCTTTTTGTGCTTTCGAACCCAACCCGCCACACCACTATCCGCCGGGATCCGGTAGCCGGTCAATTCCTGATGGCGATCGCCAACCACAGCCACAAAGACCAGCTCTTCGGTCTCGTCATCCAGCAGCAGAATCGACCCATTCTCGGAATTCACCGCTTCCAGGGCAATGGACAGGTTCCTCATCACCATAGCCATCAGATCGGACGTCTGGGAGAAATTCTGTGGAGTACATTCCAGCTCATTAAGGGATTTGGCTGCTTTCCAGAGGCGGGAATTCAGATCCTTTAACTCAGATAACTCTCTTTTAAGATCCTCATTTTCCGCCTTGATCCTCTTCATCAGCTGTGCGTCTACCATAATTCCCTGCCCTCCAGCTAGCTTCTTAAGCGCGAACTCCTTAAACAGGGGATATTCTTTCCCAATTATACAGCCTATTTACCCAAAACAAGAATTCCTGCAGCGGAATTTCTGGAAGCGTTTATAATCTACACATATGAACTCAGACCGAAAGATCAATATAATCATACTGGTAATATTAGCCGGATTCCTGCTGATGAACGGCTGTACGGGGAACCGCGGCGCTCCACCGGCAAGCGCGACGCCCATCCTGCCAACCCGCACCCCTTTCCCTCCCTCTCCAACCCCTATCCCCACTGCCGCGGTCGTGAATGGCGACCTGATCACCCTGGCGGAGTACCAGGAAGAGCTGGCCCGCTATAAAGCCGCTGTGAACAGGGAGCTGACTCCCGAAGACCAGCAGATTGTCATCAACGAACTGATCAATCTCACCCTGCTGGCCCAGGCGTCTAAGTCTGAGGGCTATCAGGTGGCCGATTCTCTGGTAGAGGAAAGGATTGCCGCTTTGGATACAGAGGAACAGCCCCTGGACAACTGGCTGGCGGCCAACGGCTTCACACTGGACAGCTTCCGGGTTTATCTGAAAAGATCCCTGGCAGCTGCCTGGATGCGGGATGAGATCATCGCTGATGTGCCCTACGAAATGGAGCAGATCCATGCCCAGCAGATGCTCTTTTACGACCGGGCAGCGGCTGAACTGGCCTTGCAGGACCTCCAGGAAGGCAAGGATTTTGCCCAGCTGGCCAGCACCATTGACCCCCAGACCAAGGGGGATCTGGGCTGGTTCCCGGAAGGTTTCCTGACGATTCCAGAGCTGGATCCCGTTCTCTTCAGCCTCGAGGTCGGCGAAACTAGTGATATTATTGAAACAGAAATCGGTTATCATATCATCAAAGTCCTTGATAAAGAAACCAACCGCCCCCTTGATCCAGCCATCCGCCAGATTCTGCAGGAAAAAGCGCTGGACGACTGGATAAAGCGGCGCTGGAAGCTGAGTACGATTGAGATTACCCTACCCTCGTAAAGTTCTTCTGGAGGAAATTTATGTCTGATCCTTTTGATGATCCGCTGGAAGACTCATTTGATGATTTCTTTGCGGATGAAGAGGAAGAAGAGTCGATTGAGGAAGCGGTTAAGCCCCGGATGAAGGTTAATCTGGGAGGCTGTTTGCTGAATCTCCTCTCCGGGATCCTGATCACAGCAACGCTGGTGGTAGGGCTTGTGTTTGGGATTATTTTTATCAATCCCCAGACTCCCATCAATCCGCTGCCGCCCACAACACTGCCAGTGTTGGTTCTTACGAACACCCCCACTCCAACCCCCAAGGGTGTGCTGCCTCCCACCTGGACCCCAACATCCACACCGACGCCGCAGCCGTCAGACACCCCCCAGCCAACTGACACACCGCAGCCCAGCGACACTCCCATCCCCACTGCCGACCTGGAAAGCGGTACTACTTTCACCATTCAGGAAGGGTTTCCCAGCTATGAATCCAACACTTACCACCCGGATGCTGGCTGCAACTGGCTGGGAGTAGGCGGGCAGATTTTCGATGCAGCCGGTGAGCCGGTTCCCGGCATCCTGGTAGAAGCAGGCGGCTCGTTGGGAGAGATTGATATTTCTGGCTTAACCCTTTCTGGCACAGCCGAGAAATACGGGGAAGCAGGATACGAGATCACCCTCCATAACACTGCGGTGGATTCTAACGGCGATGTCTGGATCCAGCTGCTGGATCAGTCTAATCTCCCCCTTTCAGAGAAGATCTATCTGCAAACCTTCAGCAGCTGTGATTCCAACCTGATCAGGATCAATTTCGTCCAGGCTCCGAGTCAGTAGTATCACCGTTTCTAGAAAAAAAGGACCAGGCTGCTGAAGAAGGTCTGGTCCTTTACGTTTAAGGGGGGAAGATCTCATTCCAGTGCTCCCTGATCAGGGAGATAGCCCTGTCAATCAGCAAGCGGTTCTCTTTAAGCTGATGCCAGCGGCTGGCACCGGAGGAGTGCGGCAGGGGGATGATCCAGCGTCCAGCAATCTTCTGCTGGGTGCCAATTATTTCCCTGAGCACCTTCTTCCGGGGATAGAACAGGTTAATGGCCAACCTGCCGATAGGGATGATCACCAGGGGATTGACAAGTTCGATCTCCTGGTCCAGGAAAACACGGCACAAAGCCTGCTCCCGGCGGGAGGGCACCCGGTCCCCTGACCCGGAAGTCTGCCGTCCGGGATAGCATTTAGTGACCGAGGTCATGTACTGGGTTCCGCGAAACCAGTCCTCTTCAATGCCTGCTTGAGCCAGCCAGTTAAAGAGCCGCTTTCCGCTTCCGGCGTTAAAAGGCCGCTCCGCTTGCTGTTCAGTGATCCCCGGCGCTTGGCCGATGGTCATAAAACGGGCGGATGCTGGTCCTGAAAAAACAGCCGGGGGATAGATTTCGTAGCCTTCCTGCAAACAAAGCCGGCAGGCCTTCATGGTCTGGTGCAATTCAATCAAAGTTGCGGGGAGGTTCGTTGTCTGGTCCAATGCAGATCTCCCGGGCGGTCAGATTTTTCCGCCCAGCTCTTCCCAGGTTCTCTTGATGAACAGGGCATCCTCTTCCAGGGTGGGGCTTTCGCAGAGAATCCTTCCTTCCGCCCCCACTTCCAGCAGCGCCTCAAACAGGGCAACCAGGTTAAAATCCGACTCACTGATCACCAGGTGATTCTGTTCCCCCTTTTCGGTATATTCGATACCCGATAGATGGCAGTGCAGCCGCTTCAGGCTGTCTTCTCCCAGGGCTTTCCGGTAAGCATTGAAAACATCCAGCCACTCCTGGCGGGAGTTCAGGGACCCATCACCCGGTCTGGCATGCAGGTGGGCGAAATCAAGGCAGGGCTCCACCCCTCCAATGGCGCTCATTTCCAAGGTATCTTCCAGGGATCCGAGCATCGCTCCCTTTCCCATGGTTTCGGGGCGCAAGATGACCGGGTTCCCTTCAGCCCGCAGTTCGCTAGCGCAAGCTTCCAGACGCGGCAGTGCTACTTCAAGCACTTCAGCAGGAGGTTTCCCAAAATAAGAGCCCGGGTGAAAGACAATATCTGTAGCTCCGGATTGATATCCTGCCCGGGCGGCGGCCATCAATCGCTGACGGGATTTTGGCCACTCCACCTCATCCGCGTTCAGGTTAATATAATAAGGGGCGTGAACAGAAAGGGCCACATCGTGCTCTTCCCCCGCCTTGCGGATGCTTGCGGCGGTCTTTTCCGACACCCGCACGGATCGCACCCAGCCCAGTTCCAGAGCCCGCAATCCCAATTCCTCAAGATAATATATCCCGCCCACGCTTCCCCCGGGACTTTTAGGTTTATTCTTGGGCGTTCCTACCGTTCCAAATCGAAATTCTCCTGCCATATTCCATCCTCAGCGGTTAAATAAGGCTGACTCAGCAAACCAGCGTATTATAGGGGGGCCAAACAGCAGGGCACCTACCCCGATAGCTGCCAGCACGCTGACCAGGACAGCCCCTGCACTGATATCTTTAACTGTCTTGGCTGTATCGTGAAACTCCGGGCTGGCCAAATCCACCAGTTTTTCAACAGCAGTATTGAACACTTCCGCCGCCCAAACAAATCCCACTGTCAGGATCAGCAGAGCCCACTCTGTTCTGTCCAATTTAAAGATCAAGGCTGCCGAGAAAACAGCCAGGGTAAAAAGGGCGTGGATGCTGGTATTGGGTTCTGTGCGCAAAACCTGCTTGAGACCATCCAGGGCAATCCTGATCGACTGTATCCTGGAAGAAAAATCACTGTTCTTGCTCAAAACTATTCTTCCCCAACCTCAATATCTAATCCGAGATCTTTCAGGACCCGGTCCTGAAGCTCCCACATGGTCTTCTTTTCCTGGGCGGTTCCGTGGTCATAACCCAGCAAGTGTAAAACCCCATGGACAACCAGCAGCTGCAGCTCGGCTTCAACCCCGTGTCCTCTCTTTTCCGCCTGGGCAGCGGCCTCTGGAAAGGAAATCACCACATCCCCCAGATACCGGGATCCCAGATCTGGATCCAGGAAATCCGCCGGGAAGGACAGCACATCAGTGCTTTTGTCCAGCCCCCGATACTGCTGATTCAAAGTTCTCATTTCGTTCTGATCCGTTATCCGGAGAGACAGGGAAGCAGAACCTTCCTTCTTGTCAAACTGGAGAGCGTATTCAGCTGCTCTGAGAAGAACATCCTCGATAATGCTATCGCGGTAGGAGTCCTGCACATCAATAAAGATCATGCTGAACTCTGACCTCACTCCCCCGCTGCCTTCAGGGGAGAATCACCCTCCCCCCCATTCTTGTTCTCTTCCCCGGAGTCATCCTCTTCCGGATAGTCCATCCGGGCATGGTATGTACCTTTTAACGTCGCTGTGAATGAGTCAATGATGGTTTTCAGATCCTTGAGAGTCAGCGCGGTATTGTTCAGCTGGCCTAACTCAACCCGGCGGTCTACCATTTCTTTGATCAAAGCCCGCAGGGAATTATCATTCTCAGGATTCTGCGAGCGCGTGTAAGCTTCACAGCCGTCAGCAAGCATAACCAGGGCAGTTTCCACAGATTGGGGACGGGGGCCCGGATAGCGGAATTTGGAGGTATCCACCTTACTTTCGTCACCGCCGGCCAGTTCCAGGGCTTTTCCGTATTGATAGCGGGTGATCAGTGTACCATGGTGCTCGGGAATGAATTCCCGGATCCGCCGCGGAAGCCGGTATTTTTTCGCCAGCTCAAGTCCATAGGTCACGTGCTCGATAATCAGGCGGGCGCTGGCTTCCGGGTCCATATCATCATGAGTATCAATCTGGTTATAGCCTTGATTTTCAATGAAGAACTGGGGGTTTTTGATCTTCCCAATATCATGGTAAAGGGCGCCCACCCTGGCCAGCATGCTGTTGGCACCAATGCGCTCAGCCGCCTGCTCCGCCAGGTTGGCTACCTGGAGAGTATGCTGGTAGGTGCCAGGCGCTTCTCTCAGCAAACGCTGGAGAAGGGGATGGTCCGGTCTGGAAAGCTCCACCAGCTGCAGAGTGGTGGTCAAATCCAGCAGGGGTGCCAGGGCATATTCCAGCAGCACGGTCAGCACCACCGAGGCGATGCCGTTGAATACCGAAGCTCCCACCAGCGTGGCCAGACCGGTCACGTCTGTGGCCAGATCAATGATCCGGTAAGCTACCAGGATGACTGCCCCAGAGACGGCAATGATCCCCGCCACAGAGACATAGGCGGAAAGGCGTTGCGGTCTGCGCAGGATCAACAGCCCCATCAACCCTCCCAGGCTGTAGTACAGGGTCAGATCCAGAGCATAGGGCATGCCATAAGCCGCCAGAATTGCCAGGGGAATGGTGGTAAAGAGGGCAGTCCGCCTGTCGATCAGAGCAGCCACCAGCAGGGAATAGGTCGCCATGGGGAATAAATAAGGGATTATCAGGTGGCCCGGGGAGACATAACGCGAAGCAGCCAGGAACACCATGAACAGGATCAGCAGGAGCAGGAGCTGTTTGGTATTCCGGATCAATCCGGGATATGCCAGGAAAAACAGGATGATCAGAACGGTGGACAGTACCACCACGGCCAGAGTGCCAGCCTGGTTCTGCCAGCCAGAGAAGGTCGTTAACAAGCCTACTTCCTGCAGGGCTTCAATATCCGTTGGCTCGACGATCTCGCCCCGGCGAATGATAGTCTCCCCAGCCGCGATAGAGCGGGTGACGGGGGTTACGCTGTCCCTCGCCTGCTGACGGGCTGCCGCAGTGGCTTCCTCATCGTACACCGAGTTGGGGGCCACGAAAGCCGCTGCTAGATGTACCACCAGCTGCACCTGGTCTTCCGACAGGGAAAGACTGACCAGAGAAGGCAGCTGCTGGCGGGCGTCTTCCAGATCTTCCTCCCTGATGGGATTGCGCATGATCTGTTCCAGAGTAACAACAGCTTCCTGACGCACAGTCTGCCAGCGGACATCGCTCAGGGAAAGCAGCTGTTCCGCCAGGTCCTGGGAAATATAGATACCTTCCAGGCCGGCCAGATCAGCATATTTCTGCTCTTGAGTGGAATAGGGATCCTGGCGAACAGCTTCAATGAAAGACAGCGCTTCTCGCAGCTGATTGAGCTGCTGGCGGGCAATCGCAAAGTTCGGCAGGGTATAGATGGGCTCTACAGCCTGGGCTGCTTCCTCCCGCAGCTGTTCTGTCAGCACCTCACTCTGGTAAGTGACAGCGTACGGGGCCATCACATCCTGGGAGGCCACGCTGCCTTCTGATACCCGGACGGTGGACAGGGCCCCGGTCAGCGACCAGTTGATCAACCACCAAGCCCCGGCCATACATGCGACCAGGATCAGCAGCAGAAGAAGCACCCGGATTGGGGATGGTTTTAAGTTCGAGTCACTCATAATTAATCTCTACAGGTGAGCCTGGCAGCTCACCAGCGTGATCTTTTCAAGCCGGATCATTCACCCGCTAGCAATTCACGGACAATTTTATTAGCCAGCTTTCCATCTGCTCTGCCGCGGATCTTGGGCATCAAGACACCCATCACTTTGCCAATATCTGCCAGGGATGTTGCCCCGGATTCCTCGATTGCCTCAGCGACCAGCGCTTTCAATTCCTCCTGGCTGAGAGGTTGGGGAAGGAATTCAGATAAAACAGCGATTTCCTCCTCCGCTTTGCTGACCAGATCAGGGCGCTTAGCCTGGCGGGCTCCTTCAATGGTTTCCTGGCGGGCCTTTACCTCTTTCTGAAGCAGGTTCAGCACCCGGTCATCTTCCAGCTCTCCACGGGCGTCCACTTCCGCATTCTTGATGGAGGCCAAAGCCATGCGCAGGGTGGTTTTTCGCAGGGTTTGGCCGGATCTCAGAGCCTCTTTCAAGGCATTTTGCAGGTCATTTTTTATACTCATACTCACCATTATACCCTTTTCAATCCCTATCCCATAGGATGAACCATTTTCGCACCGCCCAGGATATGCATGTGGACGTGAAAGATCTCCTGATGGGCATCAGGACCGTCATTCACGATCAGACGGTAGCCGGACTCCCCGATCCCCGCTTCCTGGGCGACCTTTTTTGCAGTGAAGAACAGCTTGCCGAACAGCAGTTGATCTTCCTCCTGCATGGCCTGGACAGAGGGAATGTGAGCATTGGGGATCACCAGCATATGCACTGGCGCCGCCGGGTGAATATCTTTGAAGACAGTCACCTGGTCGTCCTGGTAGACGATCTCGCTGGGTATCTCACCAGCTGCAATTTTACAGAACAGACAATCAGTCATAGCAACCTCCCAGTTAAATAAGCAACTCCATCAGGATGGCTCAGGGCAAAGTACCTCCCCTTCCACACCACTCGGGATGATCTTTAATATCCGGACCCGTGAAAAACGATTCCAGCTAGCAGGGGAAACTCCGGCTTCCACTCTCAGATAATTATCGGTTAATCCTGTCCCGATCCAGCGCTGACCCTCCCGCTCATCCACCTGCTCCCAGAGAACCTCCAGCTCTCTTCCCACAAAACCCCGGCGGTAATTTTCAGCAGAAGACTGCAGGATCTTCCGGATCTCAGCGCTGCGCTCTTTCTTGATCCAGTGCGGGACCTGGTCAGGGAATTGGGCAGCCGGGGTGCCTTCCCGGGGAGAATAGGTAAAAACGTGGCCTCCTGAAAACTCCCGCTGGCGAATATATTCCAATCCTTCCTGGAAATCCCCTTCTGTTTCACCTGGAAATCCGGTCAGGATATCGGTAGTGATGGCAACATCCGGGATGCGGGAGCGGATATCCTCTATCAAATTGGCATACTGCTCCGGCGTGATAGCCCGGGACATGCGCCGCAAGGTAGCTTTCGACCCGGACTGGAGGGGGAGATGAAAATGGCGTGCTACCCGCTCTTCCGCCAACAGGCCAATCAGGTCAGAGGTGACATCCCAGGGTTCTATCGAAGAAAGCCGGATGCGGGGAATTTCCGTCTCCTGGAGCAGGAGCTCAACCAGCTGATGCAGCCCTCTGCGGGGTGTCAGGTCCTTTCCCCACGACCCCAGCTGCACCCCGGTGAGAACTATTTCCTGGACCCCGGATCTGACCGCTGCCTGAACTTCCCGGAGGACTGCCGCAGGTGGCTGGCTGATCGATTCGCCTCTGGCAACAGTAGTGATACAGAAGGCGCAGTGGTGCCTGCATCCGTCCTGGGCTTTGATAAACGCCCTGGTGCGCTGGCGGGAGCCAGGAATCGTGACCCGCTCCAGGGGCTCCAGATCGCACTCTTCCACTTTGAGGGACAGCAGATCCGGGACCAGGCGATCCTTCTCCTGATTGGATATCACAGCAGACACTCCCGGAAGCTCCAGGGCCTGCTCCGGAAACAGCTCACTCCAGCATCCAGTTGAGATAATTTTAGCTGACCCACTGCGGGCAATGCGCCGGATGGTCTTCCGGGAATCCGCTGCCGCAGCTGCGGTGACCGCGCAGGTATTGACCACTGCCAGATCAGCGTCCGCTGGATCTCCGACCAGGGTATGCCCGGCAGCCGTGAACTGGCGGGCAATGATCTCCAGTTCACTCTGATTCAAACGGCAGCCGATCATATCCAGATACACCTTCATGAGAGTTTCTCTACCCATCCTGGAAATTCAAAAGGAACTGTCTAAGGAACCCGGACGAGGAGATTATCAAACCAAATATCCACTCCAGGCTCATCGAAGGAACCAACGATCAGGCCAATGTCTCCACTCTTAATAGTGCTGTCATTGGTCTCGGCGATGAGATCGCCATTGACCTGCAGAGCCAGCCGGGAACCCTGGCAGGTTGCCTGGATATGATTGGGCTGGCCCCCGATAACAATGGACCCGGAATGGTACATCTGGGGAGGTTCCAGTAATTTCTGCTGCCCGTCTTTGACTATACCAATACCGTAATATCCGTCGCTGCTGATGATCAAAAAGTAAAAGTTTTCCGTATCCTGGTAGCGGCACAGGATCCCGAGATCATTGTCATCTGGCCCGGCATATTTCCCGGCATCGACATCGATCACCACATCCTCAAAGAAGAGTCCCGGGTTGGCCCAGAAATCTGCGTTGGTATCATTAATGACGATACGGTAGCGTCCATTATCATAATCTGTCATGCCGTTCGGGCTCTGCACCCGGTCCCAACCGCTGGAAGGATCATCAAAGCCATCCTGGAACAGCAAATCTCCCGGGTTTTCAGGATACTCACCAAACAGACTGGAAACCGAGGAGAGTCCGCAAGCCGAGGTCAGCAGAGCCAGGAGAGGCAACAACGCTAACAGGGACCTTTTTTTCAACATTGGTTACTCCTCAAAGCGGGAAAAACTACCGGAAACAGCTTGCCGGCTGACTCCCGAATAAATTCCTTTAGTTATTAATAAGATGACAACAAACGCTCAGCCTGGTCTGTGAGGGCAGGGTTGTCAGAATGAATCACCGCCTGCTGGAGGTAATACTGCGCCCGCGTCCGGTCATCCTGGGCAGAATAGACAATCCCCAGATGGTAATACGCCGGGGCGTAAGCAGGGTCGAGCTCGAGGGCTTTTAGAAATAGTTTCACTGCATTCATCTCGTCTTCCAGGGCCAGCAGGACCTGTCCCAGCACATCCTGGTTGGCCGGGTCAAGCTCATTCAGCTGGGCAGAGAGCCGGGCAGCCGGCAGTCCAATTTCCTTCACCTGGTAAGAATAGGAAATTGTGAACTCCGCCAGCAGCCGGTAATATAGAGCTTCCTCAGGATAGAGGTTGACAGCTGCCTGGTATTTCTCAAAAGCCGCTTCCAGTTCACCCAGGGCCGCCAGGGATTTTCCCTCCTCCGTCAGCACATCCGCCCTTTCCGGCCAGCCGGCTTCGGCTGCCTGGAAATATTCCAGGGCAGTCTGGTGGGAACCTTTCCGCTGCCAGTACAAACCCAAAAACAGGTTCGCCAGGGGGGAGTTTTCATCCAAACCGAAGCCCATTTGAAGGATCTCCAGGGAATCAGCGGAAGGGTTTTCCAGATGCTGGAGAGCTTCTCCCCAGTAGAGCCAGGCTTCAGGGTAGTCCGGGCGCAGGAGAGTCGCTTTTTCAAAAGCATGGGCTGCCAGGTGCCAGTAGCCGTTCGCAGCCAGCGCCTGTCCGGCAGTGACCAGCTGGTAAGCAGGCTCATCGTGAATAGCATCCCGGATGGCATCCGCCACCTCTCCGGCTGCCGGAAATGAAGAGCGGGACTGATCCAGGTAAGCCAGAGATTTGGGCGGTGCATCTGACGCGATCAGCAAACCAAAATAAAAGACCTGTCCAGGCTCTCCGCCATCCGGGGATTGAGCCAGATAATCGTACCAAACCTCCACTGCCCGGGCAATCTCTCCCTGATCCTCATAGAGAGCAGCCAGGTGGGCCAGCGCCGGAGAGGAATCTGGCAGGGACTGCCAGGTCATTTCGGCTGATTCTGGCCTGCCAATCGCAAGGTAAGAGCTTCCCAAGTTGATCTGTCCGCTCTCTGATAGATCACCCAGTTTGAGAGCCTTTTCATAAGCTGACACAGCCAGAGAATAATCACCTGCTAAGAAGGCAGCCTCTCCAGCTTTTTCCCATAATGAGGTCCACCAGGGTTGAGCTTCCGCGATCTCGATCAGGTAGCTGGCGCCTTCCTGGTAATCTCCGGCAGCAAAGGCAACCTGCACTTTCTGCGCATTTTGGGTTACACTTATTACAGTAGGGCTGAAACCAAGCATTGATCCCAGGAGGACCAGCAGGAACAGTTTCAGGGCAGTTTTTACGCTCTCGCTCATACCAGAGATTATATTGTATTTACCTTCGAAATGAAACCATGCCAGCCAACGAACAGGTTGAAGGTATAATCAAAAAACCTCCCAAACACAGCTAGCTAAAGGAGATCCGGTGGATTTTGGTTTGTCTCAAGAGCACCAGATGGTGCAGCGGATGGTCCGGGATTTCGCGGTCAAAGAAGTCCTCCCTACCATAGCGGAGCAGGACCGGGCCGGAGGAATGGCCCCCTTTGTCCTGCCCAGGTTGGCGGAACTGGGCATTCTGGGCATCACCCTTCCCGTAAAATACGGGGGCCAGGGAATGGATTACATTTCACTGGGGCTGGCATGTGAAGAGCTGGAAGCGGTAGACACCTCCCTGCGGGTGGTCCTGTCCGTTCACAACGGCCTCTCCTGTCTGACCATCCTACAGTGGGGAACTGAAGCGCAGAAAGAGAAATACCTGGTGCCCCTGGCCAACGGAGAGCTGGTTGGCTGTGGAGCATTCACTGAACCCGGGGCCGGCTCGGACTTTGCTCACATCCAGGCAACCGGGAAAAAAGACGGAGGGGACTACCTGATCAACGGGGAGAAGATGTGGATCTCCCTGGCATCGCTGGCAGACCTGGCCGTTGTCACCGTCCGCACTGACCAGCAAGCCCGGCCCGCCTACCGGGGTCTGTCAACCTTCCTGGTAGAACTGGATTCTCCCGGGATCACCCGGGGTGATATCCACGGCAAACTGGGTGTCAGGGCCGGCTCAACCGGATGGATCAGCTTTCAGGATGTGCGAGTGCCTGCTGAGAATATGCTCGGAGAAGAGGGGGAAGGGTTCAAAGTCACCATGTCCGCCTTTGACAGCGGCCGCTATACCGTGGCTGCCGGCGCCACCGGCCTGATCCGGGCGTCCCTGGAAGCCAGTATAAAATATGCCGAAGAACGCAGTGCTTTCGGGGAAAAGCTCGGCGACCTGCAGCTGATCCAGTCCAAGATTTCCCAAATGTCGATCGATTATCAAGCTGCCCGCCTGCTCTATCTGCAAGCGGGCTGGTTGAAAAACCAGGGCCTGCGCAACACCAAAGAAACCTCCGCTGCCAAGTTATTCGCCACTGAAGCTTCCTTCAAGGCAGCCTCAGAAGCGGTTCAAATCCACGGCGCCTACGGTTTCAGCGATGAATACCCGGTGGAGCGTTATCTGCGCAATGCCAGAGGCGCCATGATCTACGAAGGCAGCAGTGAGATCCAAACTTTGATCCAGGCTGAATATGCCCTGGAAAGGCGCCGCGACAAGAAACTGCGCCGGGAATTGCCAGCTTACGACCATGAAACCTGGGTCTGATATCCAGGAGAGGATTTTCGTCCAACAGTTATCAATAAGGAGGGTAAAAGTGTGAAAATTATCGTCTGCGTAAAGCAGGTCCCTGACACAGCAGCCACCATGTCAGTTGATAACGGCGTTATCAGCTGGGGGGATGCACCGCTGATCATCAACCCCTGGGATGAGTATGCTGTGGAAGCCGCCCTTAACCTGGTCGCAGATCAGGGAGGAGATGTTACCGCTCTCTGCCTGGGCAAGGAAGGGGAAACCGAAGCCATCAAGCATGCCCTGGCAATGGGCGCAGATTCAGCAGTGATGGTATCTGATCCAGCCCTGAAGGGAGCCGATAATCTGGCGGTCTCCAAGGTGCTGGCAGCTGCCATAGATAAGATCGGGGATGCGGACCTGGTGCTTTTCGGGCAGCAGTCGGTCGATACCGATACTGGCCTGCTCCCCATACAGGTAGCCAGGAATCTGGGCTGGCCATCCCTGACGCTGGTGTCCAAATTTGAAAGCCTTGATCCCGCAGGGAACAAGATCCAGGTGCTGCGCACCATGGAAGAAGGCGGGCAGGTGGTTGATAGCTCTCTTCCAGCTGTAGTGAGCATCACCAAGGATTACGGCGAGCCCCGCTACCCCTCATTCATGGGCATTCGCAAAGCATCCAGGGCTGAATATCCGGTCTGGAGCCTGGCGGATCTGGGTATCGAACCTCCCTCCGCCGCCGTTAGCTGGCCGGAGGTCAGAGAACCGGAGAGCAAGGAAATTGTCACCGAGATCATTGAAGGGGACACTCCGGAAGAAAAAGCCAAGAATCTGGTCCAAAAATTGATTGCCGAGAAGGTGCTCTGATGACAAAAAAAATACTTGCCTATATAGATCATTTTCACGGAAAGGTTCAGCCCGCGTCCTGGGAATGCCTGGGGGTGGCAGCAGCCATGGCAGGGGATACCGGCGGGGAAGCAGCTGCCCTGGTCCTGGGCGAAGGGGTCAAGGAGCTGGCGGAAAGCGCCTTTCAGTATGGCGCTGATCAGGTCTTCCTGGGAGATGATCCCATTCTGAAGGATTTCCGCCCCGAGCCGCTGGCGGACATGGTCAAAAAAGCCGCTGAAGAATACCAGCCTGATGTGATCCTCTTTCCCACCACGACCCGCGCGAGAACCCTGGCCGGCATGGCGTCGGTGGATCTGGACAGCGGGGTGATGGTGGATGTGATCGCCCTGGACTGGAGCGGTGATGAGATCGTGGCCACCCGGCCGATCTACGCTGGAAAGCTGCTGGCCAAGCTGGTCTGCAGCAGCACGCCCCAGATCATCACAATCAGGACCCGGGCGTTTGATAAACCGGAACCGGACCCAGCTCGCTCCGGTACGATTACCACATTGGAGGTAGGGCTGGATTCCGGGGAAGTGCCAACCAGCATCGCTTCCATACAGGAAAAGGAAGCAGGGGTCAGCCTCACCGATGCCAGCATTATCGTATCCGGCGGGCGGGGTGTGGCCTTGAATCCCAATCTGGAAGCTCCGGTCGACCTTGACGAGGAGGCGGCCGAAATCTGGAAAGCGCAGCAGGGCTTTGCGCTGGTCAAGGAGCTGGCTGATGTGCTGGGCGCAGCGGTTGGAGCCAGCCGGGCTGCGGTGGATGCTGGCTATATTGAGTATGACCACCAGGTCGGGCAGACTGGAAAAGTGGTTACCCCTGATCTGTACGTGGCTTGTGGAATTTCCGGCGCCATCCAGCACCTGGCAGGCATGCGCAGCAGCAAGGTGATCGTGGCCATCAACAAGGATCCTGATGCGCCTATCTTTAATTTCGCGCGGTTTGGGGTGGTGGGGGACATGCACGCCATACTGCCACCGCTGACAGCGGAGCTGAAGGCATATCTGAAAAGTTAATAAATAGGGACCGGGTCCCTTAAGGGACCCGGTCCCTATTTAAAGTAATCAGTTGCTGCGAGCAGGCATCATCAGCACGCAGCGGTCAGTATTACCTACCACTCGTTCGGAATCAGCACCCATCATCATCCGGTCAAACCCACCCCGGCCATTGGAAGTCAGCAGAATCAGGTCGTAATCTCCTTCCTCGGCAGTTTCCACTATGGTGGTCGCCGGGCGGGATCCCTTGACCAGGATATTTGTTTTCACCCCATCCTTTTCGAGGGCGCGGGCAACTGCCTCCAGGAAATTGGTCATCTGGGCTTCCGCCTCTGCGCGCAGCTCTTCGATCACAGCCGCCGGTGCCCGGTAGTTCTCTGTTTCAGGGATCTGGGGTACGCTCAACAGAGTGATCTCACTTCCATAAGCCTGCGCCAGAGCTCTGGCATAAGGCAGCACCTTTTCTGAAGCGATCGATCCGTCCAACGCCACCAGCATCTTTTCAGGTTTGCGGCCTAGGTCCTTGGGCTGATCTCCCTGCACCAGGTAGACAGGAATATTCAGGCGCATCATCAACTTGGAGGAAACTCCCCCGCTCATCCAGTGCTTTACCCCTGATTTTCCGCGGGTGGTGGTAACCACCAGATCTATCCCGGCAGATTTCACAAAAGTCTGGGTAACTTCCGCGATAGATCCGATCCTGACAGCTTTATCGGCTTTATAGCCTTCGGCTGTCAGTTGTTCGATCAAGCTGTCGAGGTATTTTTCCCGGGCGGCTATATCCGCATGGAACTGTTCCTGAGGGCCGTGAGAGTATGATTTTACCCCTGAGAGCAGAGTCATGGAGGCCCCGGTTGCCTGGCAAATGCGTTTGGCAGCTGGCAGGGCCTGGGCGGCATACACCGATCCATCCAGCAGAACAGCAATTTTCTTGATGGTGACATGCTTGTTGCGCCAGTTGCTGCGCTCAATTGGCTCTGGTTCCCAGGTGATTTCCCTGGTAGCAACCGGTTTGCCAGCGGATGCAGCAGCAGGGGCCATTTGACCAAACCCAAAACCTGCCAGCAGCGCCATATCCAAGCCACCCAGGTAATCCAGAACAGGATCCGGTTCCCCCAAACGGGTCCGTGTTAGGCTGAACCCAACATACAGAACGGGGATGAAGAGCAGGTATGTCCAGGCGCCTTCTGTAAATCGCTCCTCGAAGATAATCGCTGTCGCGCCGGTAGTCAGAGCAGCCGCAATTGCTGTTCCCGGGATCAGAAATACCCGCTTGAGAGCAAAATTTTCCCGCATCTGACGGATCAGTCTCTTGGTGACTGCCCAGCCTGTCATACTTAACAGAATGAACACACCCGCAGCGTATACTGCCAGGTAGGTCTCTTCATTTGTGCCGAAAAACAGGAAGGCAATGCTGACAATGGCAACTTCCAGCCAGACTGGTTTATCTGCCACGTCAAACTGATTCTGCTGGCCGAAGTTGGGCGGAATATAATTGCGCTTCTTTAACCCCAGAGCGAGGTTCTGTAAGCCCTGGGCGCTGGCGGCTGAGGCTGACATCAAAACCGCGATGCCCACAATGGTACCGAGGTACGGCAGCGGGGAGGGTAGAAGCACATCCATCGTCTGGGTGAAGACCGATACACCAGGGTTGGTCGGGTCGGACACATCCAGAATGACCGGACCGACAAGCAGCATGGTGGCCGCGGTGGTGCCCATGATTATCAGCAGGCTGTTAAAAGCCAGGCGGCTGCGCATTTCATCCGTCCCATCATAAGCCGCTACCAGATTTGCGAACACTTCGATGCCGGTCATTACTGCCAGGATGCGCACATAACCGGCCAGGGTGTAGTGGAAATATTCTCCCTGAAACGCCTCCAATCTGAAATCAGGCAGATGGAAACCCCGCTGCCAGAGAGTAGCGCCGATCATTACCCACAGCAGAACCAGCACTCCTCCGGTTGCCGGTCCGAAAGTACGGGCAGCTACCTTGGGACCCCGATTCACCATCCATCCTGTTAATACGCTCAAAGCGATGGCGACAAAAGTGCGGTACTCCACACCAAAGATGCTCTGATTAAGAAAAGGCAGCCGGTCAGCGATAAAGGTCACCATGGCAGACATGCTGACCAGAAAGGTCAGGGTGTATTCAATAAAGGTGATAGCCGCATTGATCTTTACCGCCCAGCTTCCGAATTCTTCCTCACTCAAACCGCTGCCGCCGCTTCCATCCGTGACCCAGCGCATGACCAGGCGGTACATCGCGGAAACCACAGTGATGGTGAGAATGACCAGCCAGACTGAAGCGCCGAAGGTGATCCGGGCTACACCGGCAACCACTATCAGCTTCAGGAAGGGCCCGAACACATACAAGGGGGAGGTGGCGGGATCGCCGCCGCCTGCCAGGGCGCCTTCAAAGGCATTGTTGAGCTTGTTCGATACTTTAACAGACATAATCTTTTTTCATCGCCTTCCCTGAAAACAACCACCCGGAAGCAACTCTTATCTACCAATCAGATCACTCTGATATTTGCCCTACAAAACTAACACTTACTAACGATAATGAGATAACCCGGCTTGCGGTAAACATTATAAAAAAATAGCAAGGGAATACCCTGCTATCCATTTTGGCTGGCAGACTATATAATTATACCGTACTAAATTACCCCCTCCAATACCACCCGGATGTCGCCATGAATGCATTACGTCCTTTGTTTGCACTCGACCCCGAGGTCACTTTCCTGAATCACGGCTCTTTCGGCGCCACGCCACGGGAAGTGCTGGATGACTACCAGGAGTGGCAGCGCCGTCTGGAAACCCAGCCAGTCCAGTTTCTGGTAAGAGAAAGCCTGGAGAATTTCCGCACTGCTCGCAGAACACTGGCAGACTATCTCGGAACTACAGCGGATGATCTGGTATTCATACCCAATGCCACTTTTGGAGTGAATGTGGTAGCACGATCCTTTGATTTCCAGCCCGGTGATGAGGTACTGACCAGCAATCAGGAATACGGCGCCTGTGAAAATGTCTGGCACTTCCTGAGCCAAAAGACCGGCCTCAAGTTGGTCAGTCAAAATATCCCCCTGCCGCTCCCTGCCGAGGACGAGATTGTTGAGATGCTCTGGGCAGGGGTGAGCGAACGAACCCGGCTGATCTTCCTGAGCCACATCACCTCCCCCACTGCGGTGCGCCTGCCAGTGGAGAAAGTCATCCAGCGAGCCCGGGAAGCTGGCATCCCGGTGCTGGTAGACGGAGCTCACGCACCGGGTCAGATCAAGCTGGATCTATCAAAAATGGGCGCGGACTTCTACACAGGAAACTGCCATAAATGGATGATGGCTCCCAAAGGGTCAGCCTTCCTGCACATTCGGCCAGAGTACCAGGATTTCATCCAACCCCTGGTGGTCAGCTGGGGCTGGGGAGAGAACTGCCCCTATCCCAGCGATAACCGGCTGCAGGCGATCCTGGAGTGGTGGGGCACCAAAGACCCTGCGGCTTACTTCAGCGTTCCGGCAGCTATCCGCTTTCAAGAAAAACACCATTGGGACGATGTGCGAGCTACCTGCCAGGCAATGCTGGCGGAAACTCTCTCAAAGATCCAGGCGCTGACCGGGCTTCCCTCCCCCTACGGAGAGATAAAGAACGGTTTTGTTCAGGTCGGGGGAGCCCTGCTGCCGCCAGACTGCCAGCCGGAAGGGCTCCAGGTCTGGCTGTACGAGAAATACCAGATCGAAATACCCGTGATCCAGTGGCAGGACCGGTGGCTGATCCGGCCTTCGGTGCAGGGTTACAACACCCAGGAGGACCTGGATTTGCTGCTGGAAGCTTTAGAGGAATATTTCCGGCAGCTCTAAGTCGTTCTGTTTTGTGAAAAGCGTCAGTTGGTCACGCCGGCCTGGCAACTAAGGGGAAAACTTTCAGGGTAAACAGCTTCAAAAAAACTAGGTTCCCGGGAGCTGGTAAAGCTCCAGCAGCACACCTCCGGCAGCTTTGGGGTGGATAAACGCCAGCTGGCGGCCATCTTCCATCTGGATGGGCTCCTCATCGATCAGGCGGACTCCCTTCACTTTGAGCTCAGCCAGCTTGGCTCCGATATCCTCCACCTCAATGCAGATGTGGTGCAGACCCGGGCCGCGCTTGGCAAGGAACTTTGCCAGCCCGGAATTCTCTGTGATCGGTTGGACCAGCTCAATTTCGCTATCCCCCAGAGGCAGGAAGGCGATCTTGACATTCATACCTGATACTGTTTCCACACGGTCAAGGGTCAACCCCAACCGCTCTTGCCAGAAACCCAGGGCTTCTTCCAGATCAGGCACCAGTACAGCAACATGGTCAAGGCGTTTGAGGTCTGTCATAGGATAATTATAATTCAGTGAGCCATCAAGTATTTCAAACAAGGGACCCGGTCCCATTCATTAAAACTGTCCAGCTGGCCGGTATTCTCCCCAAACTTCGCGTAAAGCGGTGGTGATCTCCCCCAGGGTCAGGCCGCCCAGCACACATTCCACTAGCAGGGGCATGAGGTTGTCGCTGCCAGCTGCCGCCGCTTTAAGGCGAGCAGTCAGCTTATCCACTTGAGCTTGATCGCGGTTCGACCGCAGGTGGGCCAGGCGCTCCACCTGGGCTTTCTCAATCGCCGGATCCACTGTTAGCAAATTCAGAGAATGGTCCTCCTCCATCTGATAGATGTTAACGCCTACCTGATGAGCTTCTCCCCTTTCCAGGGCCAGCTGCTGGCGGTAGGCAGCTTCCTGGATTTCTCCCTGGATGTAACCGTTCTCGATCGCCGTCAGAGCGCCGCCCTGGCGGTCGATTTTCAGCAGATATTCGCGGACCCGTGCTTCGATTTCATCGGTAAGTTCTTCCACCAGATAAGAGCCCCCCAGGGGATCGACCGTGTTGGCCACCCCTGACTCTTCGGCCAGGATCTGCTGGGTGCGCAGGGCGATCTGGACCGCGTCTTCTGATGGCAGGCTGAGGGCCTCATCCATGCTGTTGGTATGCAGTGACTGCGTACCTCCCAGCACTGCCGCCAGAGCTTGCAGGGCTACCCGGACAACGTTGTTATGTGGCTGCTGGGCGGTCAGTGTACTGCCGCCAGTCTGGGTGTGAAAGCGCAGTTTCAACGCATCAGGATGACTGGCTCCAAAGCGCTCTTTCATGATCGAAGCCCACAGCCGCCGGGCAGCCCGGAACTTGGCTATTTCCTCCAGGAAATCGTTATGGGCATTGAAGAAAAACGACAGCCTGCGCCCAAAGGAGTCCACATCGAGGCCGGCCTGAAGAGCAGCCTCGACATAAGCAATGCCGTTAGCCAGCGTAAAAGCCACTTCCTGGACCGCGGTTGAGCCAGCCTCGCGGATGTGGTAGCCGGAAATACTGATGGTATTCCAGTGCGGGACCTCGGCCTGACAGTACTGGAATAGGTCAGTGATCAAGCGCAGGGAGGGCCGGGGAGGAAAGATGTAGGTGCCGCGGGCAATATATTCCTTGAGAATGTCATTCTGCACAGTACCGCGCAGCGATTTGGGGTCCACCCCAGCCTTCTTTGCCACAGCGATGTACATGGCCAATAATATGGCAGCCGGGGCGTTGATGGTCATGCTGGTTGAGACCCGGTCCAGGGGAATCTCATGAAAAAGGACTTCCATATCCCGCAAGGAGGATATCGGCACGCCAACTCTGCCAACCTCGCCAGCTGCCAGGGGGTGATCGGAGTCATAGCCGATCTGGGTGGGAAGATCAAAAGCAACTGAAAGGCCGGTCTGGCCCTGCTCCAGCAGGTAGCGGTAGCGCCGGTTGGACTCCTCAGCGCTGGCATAACCGGCATACTGGCGCATGGTCCACAGCCGACCGCGGTGCATAGTAGGATACACTCCCCGGGTGAAAGGCCGCTCGCCTGGAAAACCCAGCTTATTCAGGTAGTTTTCGTCCCCGCTAGGCCGGGACACCCGCGGAAAGGGGATATCCGAACCCGTGGAAAAGCTGGCTTTGCGCTCAGGGAATTTCTCCGTCGCCGGTTTTAATACTTCCTCCTGCCATTTTTCGAAGGGATCTCTATCGGTCATATCGCTCTCGTATTAGAGTATACCCTCTATTTAGAGGGACCGGGTCCCTTAAGGGACCCGGTCC